>NZ_ANAH02000011.1:300000-494206 GCF_000335475.2 Cystobacter fuscus DSM 2262
GCGTCCGTCTCGAAGAAGGCCGCCACCGCTCCGCTGTCGTGGAGGATCCACTCCACCTGCTCCGCGGAGGACGTCTCGTAGATGGGCACCGTGGTGGCGCCGGTGGCGAGGATGGCGTAGTCGATCAGCGGCCACTCCACGCGCGTCTTCGACATCAACGCCACGCGCTGGCCCGGCTCCACGCCCAGGGCGATGAGCCCCCGCGCCAGCCCGCGCACCGTGCGCACCGCCTCCGCGGCGGTGATGGGCTCGAACCGATCACCCACCCGGCGCGAGAACAACACCCGGTCCGGACGCAGGCGGGCGTGCTCCAACAGTGGCTGGAGCAGATGCGCCTCGGGCGCGAGCGCGACCTGCCCCTTACCCACGATTTCCTTGATTTGCGCGTTATCGCTCATGAGCGGCGGAAAGTACTACGCTCCGCGTCAAACCGGGACCGATAACGAGGCCCCACGGGGGGCTGGAAGGCACGCGAGCCCCGTCCGGGATTCGCACGGGACACGGGGTGGATGAGCGCCAGTCATCGCGGCGCCAAGGACTTTGAGGTGGGGTGGGAGGGAGACTCGCGTTAGCTTCAGCGCGTGGACAGGGAACTCATCATCCTCGTCGTCGGCGCGGTGCTGTGCCTTGGCGTGCTCTATTGGATGCTGGCGGGCAACGAGGTCGGCCATCTGCGCACCCAGTACTTCCTCCGCGTGCGCCTGCCCCGAGACGAGGCGGAGAAGTCGCTCGCGCGGCATCTGGCGGGCCTCCAGGAGCGCCATCCCGGCAAGTCCGAGGCCTGGTATCTGCGTCAGGTGCTCGCGGATCTGCGGCGCGATCGCCGCTGAGCCTTCACGGCGGCCCCCAGGGGGAGCCGAGGGCTTTAGCGGGTGCCCGTCGCGCAGCGGGTCATCATCGTCTGCAGCTCCTGGCGGGTGCGCGCCAGCTCCTCGCGCCGCAGGTCCGCGCGCAGCGCGTTGGACAGCGAGCGGGCCAGGGTCTTCACCGCGCTCACCTCGTCGGAGGACCAGCGGCGCTCCTTCTGGCAGTCATCCAGGCGCAGCACGCCCCACCAGCGGCCATTCACGGTGCCCACGTTGATGGGGCACAGCAGCACCGACTGCACGCCCTGGGCCTCCAGGTTCACCAGCAGCGGCCCCTGGATGTTGCGCACCAGCTCCCAGACGGGCTGGCCGCGCGAGAGGATCTCCACCCAGCCGGCCATCTGATCGCGCAGCGGGAAGGTCTGCATCAGCGGGGTGATGGAGCCCGCGGCCCACGCGTGGCGCAGGGGCGACAGGCGCTTGCCCGGCATCGTCGCGGTGCTGTTCTCGTACACCAGCGCCCGCTCCACCCCGAGTGCACGGCCCACCATCTCGATGGCCGATTCCACCGCCGGGCCCGAGAAGCCCTGATCCACCAGCAACTTCGCTGCCTCGGTCACCTTGGCGAACGCTTCGATCGACATCGCTGTCCCCACTCCAGCTGAAGAACGCCGGGTCCTCGCCTCCAACCGTTTGGAGTGCCGCCCCTGGCGAACAACCACGCTCCCATTGAACAATCAAATCACCCGGTTTGTCAATGATACCGTGAAATTCAAGCTAGCCGCGAAAATGTTCACGCTCGGAGGAGGTACGGAGACGGGGGGTGCGGACCTCATGTCGTGCCTGCTCGCACACTTGCCCATCGGAAGAGCGGCGGGGTGGGCTTCCGGGCTGGGGAGACGTTCATAGCTTCACCCGGCCATGGAACTGGACACCTCATCATCTGTCGCGGCCTCCCCTTCAGAGCGCTGGGAAGCGCCCGACACGGGCAACGAACTGCACGAGATGCGGGGGCCGGTGGTGTTGCCCCCGGGGTTCGAGGCCTTCAACCATGCGCTCTATCAGTCAACGCGCCTGCGGCTGGAGCCGGGGCACGGCGTGGAGCTGGTGAAGAACGGCGTCATCTTCGATCAGATCTGCGAGACCATCCGCCAGGCGAAGGAGTCGGTGCACATCCTCGTCTTCATCTGGCGGCCGAGTGAGCCGTCGGATCGGATTGTCGAGGCGCTGTGCGAGCGGGCGCGGGCGGGGGTGGCGTGCCGGGTCATCGTGGATCCGGTGGGCAGCGAGGAAGTGAACGGCGAGCACGACTTCAATCCGCGGGTGGAGCAGCGCCTGCGCGAGGGGGGCGTGGAGGTGCACTACTTCCGGCCGCTGTCGGGCCGGTGGCTGGGCCGGCTCTTCGGGCGCACCCACCACAAGCTCGTCATCGTGGACGGGAAGGTGGGGTTCACGGGGGGCTTTGGCATCTGGAAGTCCTGGCAGGGAGATGGCCAGTGCCCCGAGGAGTGGCGCGACACCAACGTGCGCGTGGAGGGGCCCACGGTGCGCGAGATGCAGCTGGCGTTCGCGCGCTCGTGGCAGGAGTGCGGCGGGGCGCTCCTGCCGGAGAGCTGCTTTCCGAGAGTCCCGTGGGGCGGGGACGCGCACGCGGCGTTCGTGGAGAGCGCGGGCGTGTCTGGCATTTCCGACGCCGAGCGCATGCTGCGCATGGTCTTCGCCGCCGCGCGTGAGCGGCTGTGGATCTCCAATGCCTATTTCACGCCGCCCAATGCCATCCTCGATCAGCTCCTGGAGAAGCGGAAGCAGGGGGTGGACGTGCGCGTGCTCGCGGCGGGGCCGGTGCATGACTGGCGCATCGTCCGCGCCTCGCAGCGCGCCACCTACGAGAAGCTGCTCGAGGGAGGCATCCGCATCTGGGAGTACCAGCCCTCCATGCTGCACTCCAAGACGGTGCTCGCGGACGACTGGTTGAGCGTGGTGGGCTCGACGAACATGGATGCCCTGTCGCTGCACCGCATGCGCGAGGGCTCGCTCGTGGTGGCGGACCGGCGCCTGGCGTCCCACCTGGAAGAAGCCTGGGAGCAGGACATGAAGTGCGCGGAGGAGATCACCCTCCAGCGGCGGGGCCGCACCAACCCGTGGCGGCGCTTCGCGCGGCGGGTGACGCAACTGCTCGCCGCGGATCGCTGACGGCTCACCGGTGGGTGCTCACCCCCACCTGCTGGCACATGGACAGCACGGGGCAGGTGGAGCACCGGGGCCGGACCCCGGTGCACACGTGCTTGCCGAAGGGAACGAGCAGCCGGTTGAGCTCCACCCAGTGGGCCCGGGGCAGCTTCGCCTCCAGCGCGGCGAGGGTCTGCTCGGGCGTGCGCGTGTGCACGTAGCCCCAGCGGTTGGTGACCCGGTGCACGTGCACGTCCACGCTGATGTACGTCTGGCCCCCGGCGATGCCCAGGGCCAGGTGCGCGCACTTGGGTCCCACGCCCTTGAAGGACTGGAGGACCTCCACGTCCGCTGGCAGCGCTCCCACGAACTCCTCCACCGCGCGCACCGCGATGTCGTGGATCGTCCGGGCCTTGGGCTCCGGGAACGTCACCGGACGGATGAGGGCCTGGAGGCGTTCGGTTCCCAGCCGCCGCATCGCCTCGGGCGTGCGGGCCGTGGACAGCAGGCGCAGCGCGACGGGCAGGGACACCTCGTCACGCGTGCGGATGGACAGGATGCAGGCCACGAGCTGCTCGAAGAGGCTCGTGTGGCCGCGCTCGGCCAGCTCGAACATGGCGGCGGCCGCGTGGCCCTGGATGGCCTCGCGCACCCGCTCCAGCACGGACTCGAGGTCGAAGGGTTGCTTGTGCGTGCCCGGTGAGGAGCCAGGGCTCGGTTGTTCCATGCGCCACCTTCCCTTTCCCCAGGGAAGATGGTGACGCCAGACGTCGAGTGGAAGAGGTGACCCGGGCGGTCGTGCGGCTCACCCGCGCAGGTCGAGCGCATACCAGCGATCGCACCCGAAGTGGCCCGTGGCCCCCATGGGCTTGGACAGGGGTTGGAAGCCCAGGCGCTGGTAGAGCTTCTGGGCCTGGGTCATGCCCGAGAGGGTCTCCAGGTAGCACGTCTGGTAGCCTGCTTGCCGGGCGAAGGCCAGGCACTGGCGCAGCAACTGCTCGCCCACGCCGCGTCCCCGGAGCTGGGGGCGGAAGTACATCTTGCGCAGCTCACAGACGCCCGGCACGTCTCCGTCCAGGGGGGCGATTCCTCCGCCGCCCATCACCCGATCCGCCTCGTCCACCACCACCCAATAGGCCCGCCCCGGCACCGCGTAGGCCGCGCTCATGCCGTCGACTTCCGGGTCGTGGAGGGCGAAGCCCGGACCGTCGGCGCCGAACTCGGGCATGACCTCGCGGATGACCGAGGCCATCTGGGCGTCGTCGCGGGGCTCGATGGGACGTGTTCTCCACTGTGTGCTCATGGTGCCGTTACCGTTCCACGACCTTTGTTCAGAGGCCAGCGTTCCCGCGCCGCTGGAGTGTTCCCTGGCCGCCTGCTCGTGGAAGGGGGGCGCGGCGTGGCCCATCGCGTCAGCGCGGCGAGGTGGATTTCCCGGGCAGCGCGCCCCTATACAACCGGCGGGGAAGTCCAACGCGGAGACATCGCACATGGCCAACAAGGTCAAGGCAGTCCTTATCGGAGGGACCGGCTACGGGGGATCCGAGATCCTCCGTCGGCTCCTCTTCCACCCGCACGTGGAGGTGGTGCGCATCACCTCGGTGGACAACGTCGGCAAGAAGGTGGGCGACGTCCACTTCAACCTCGCCGGGCTCACCGAGCTCACCTTCCAGGAGATGCCCGCCGCCCAGGCCGTGGCTGGCGCGGACGTGGCCTTCCTGGCCATGCCCCACAAGACCACCGCGAAGGTGGTGCTCGACATCATCAACTCGGGCGTGCGCATCGTGGACCTGTCGGGCGACTTCCGCCTGCGCGACGCGGCCGCCTACGCGAAGTACTACGGCGTGGAGCACCCGGCGCCGCAGATGCTCTCCGACGGGGCCTTCACCTACGGCATGCCGGAGCTCAACCGCGAGGCCATCCGCAAGGCGCGCTACATCGCGAGCCCCGGGTGCTTCGCCACCACCATCGCGCTCGGGCTGATGCCGCTGGCGCGCGCGGGCCTGCTCTCCGGCCCCATCCACACGGTGGCGGCCACGGGCTCGTCGGGCAGCGGCGCCAACCCGCAAATCACCACCCACCATCCGCTGCGCGCGTCGAACCTGCGCACCTACAAGCCGCTGGAGCACCAGCACATCCCGGAGATCCTCCAGTCCCTGCGCATCGCGGGGGCCCACCCGGAGACGTCGCTGGAGTTCGTGCCGGTGTCGGCGCCGCTGCCGCGCGGCATCTTCGCCACGTCCTTCGCCGAGGTGCCGGCCTCCACCACCCAGGAGCAGCTCACCGCGGCGTGGAAGAGCGCCTACGGGAGCGAGCCCTTCATCCGCGTCATCAGCGGGGGCCGTCAGCCCGAGGTCATCGGCGTGTCGGGCAGCAACTACGTGGAGGTGGGCTTCACGCTGGGCCCGGTGACGGGCGCCACGCGCCGTGTGGTGTGCTTCTCCGCGCTGGACAACCTGGTGAAGGGCGGGGCGGGCCAGTCCATCCAGAGCTTCAACATCATGATGGGCTTCGACGAGCGCCTCACGCTCGCCGAGCCGGGGCTGTGGCCGTGAGCGGATTGAAGGACTTTCGTGGGCGGTGGTTCGTGGTGAAGATTGGCGGCGAGCTGGCGCAGGACCGGCCGAGGCTCGCCGCGAGCGTGGGGGCCGCGGTGCGGGCCTTCCTCGACGCGGGCATCCGCGTGGCCGTCATCCATGGAGGCGGGCCGCAGGCCACCGAGCTGCAGAAGAAGCTCGGGTTGCAGCCGAGGATGGTGGCCGGGCGGCGCTACACGGACGAGGCCACGCTCGAGGTGATGAAGATGTCGCTGGCGGGTCAGGTGTCGGTGGACGTGGCGAGTGCCTTCCGGCTCGCCGGGGTGCCGGCGCTGTGCACCACGGGCATGTCCGCCGGGCTCATCACCGCCGAGCGTCGGCCGCCCAAGGTCATGAGCGGCGCGGGTCCCGAGCCGGTGGATCTGGGGCTCGTGGGAGACGTGGTGGGAGTGGACGCGGACGCCTTCCGGCGCGTGTCCGACGCGGGCTTCGTTCCGGTGCTCGGCTCGCTCGGGGGAGATGCCCGGGGGCAGCCCTTCAACATCAACGCGGACACGGTGGCCACGCGCGTGGCCGCGAAGCTCGGAGCGGCCAAGCTCTTCCTCGTGTCCAACGTGCCCGGGGTGCTCGCCAACAAGGATGACCCGTCCACCCGGCTGCCCACGCTCACGCCGGCCCAGGCGCGCGAGAAGATCGCCTCCGGCGTCATCCAGGGCGGCATGATTCCCAAGGTGGAGGAGAGCCTGGAGATGCTCGAGGAGGGCATCGAGGCCATCCATATCGTGGGCATCTCGCCCGCGGAGGCGCTCCTGCACGAGGCCGAGCGGCCCGGGAGCCAGGGGACGGCCTTCCTGCGCGGTTGAGGGAAGGTGAGCGCCCGTGCTCCTCGTGGAGATACGAGGGGGCACGGGCGTGCGGTTCTGGGTTGGTCGCGGATGCTCCTAATGGGCACCGAGTTGCCGATCCCACTGATACATACTCCGCAGGACTTCCGCCGGGCGCACTCCCGAGATGCGCTCGAATGCCGCTTCGTCCAGTGCGATGAGGTGCTCGCGCCAGGCGGCGGGATTGGTTACGACTTCTATGAGTGGAATTTGCTCCCTCGGGGCACCATGCATCCATGGCCCATCCACAGGCGGAGGCGAGCAGTTCCTCCAGGGTCAAGAAGGTGTTCAGCCTCTGGTGGATGTATCTTCCATGTTGGAGTGAGTCCCAGAAGCCGAGTACGGCTTGGAGCCGTCGCGCTGTGCGTGCCGCGCTCTCCGGTGCGTTTCCAGAAAGGGCGAAGTGAAGAGCGCCCCAGGCTGTCTGGCGAAAAGCCGCTTCGTAGATGTCTCCGAGATGGCGGTCATTCGTCGTGTCGCACAGGCTCATGACCACTTCTGACGCCATGTACAGCCGCCAGGCTGGGTGCTCATCACGGATGTCGGCGACATTGTGCGTGAAGACCAGATCGTTGGGCGCGACCGCCCTCATTTCCATGGGCGGAGGGAAGGTACCGTCGGCCTGATATTGTTCCGCGCAACGGCGCCCCTCCGCCTTCGCCGCGTTTTCGATGGCGGCGAGTGGGCCATGAAGGAAGGCAGGGAGTTGGAGCGCGGTCATTCCCAAGTTCTCTTCCATATTCGAAGCCGGGCGATCATGGAGCCTGGAGGTCGCTTTTCAGCATGAGGAGGGAGCGTCCATGCGTCCGGGGAGGTGGGTGCGGTAGGCTGCTCGCCCAGCCCGCCCCACCGCATGATGCGGTGCCGCCCGGGCGCCCATCTTCGAGGACGTCCCACCATGTACTGTCCGTCCTGTCGGCAGGAGCGCCTGGGTGGCCAGCTCTGCGCGGCATGCGGCAAGCCGATGACCGCACGCTCCCGCGAAGCGCTGGAGCAAGAGCTTGCCCACATCCGTTTCCTCCTCGATGAGCTGCCCCACTGGGACACCTCCTCGGTGCCCAAGGGGACGCGCAACTACCTCACCCAGCGCTACGAGCGTCAGGTCCGCATCCTCGACCTCGTGCTCGCGGAGACTGCTCCGGTCGCCGTGCCCGCTCCCGTCGAAGGGGCCCCTGTCGAGACCGCTGCTCCGGTCGTGGTGCCCGCCTCTATCGAGGCTCCACAGCAGGTAGCACTCTCCGCCGAGGCCCTCGTTCCGCCCATCGCGCCACCTCCGCCTTCCTTGGGCGTCTCCGAGGAGACCCAGGAGAACCCGCTCCTCGCCGCGATGCAGGCCTCTCCAGCGGAGGCGTCGCCCGCGCCGAAGATGTCCTTCTCCAAGCCCGAGCCGGAGACGTTCTTCTCCAAGCCCGAGGAGGAGGAAGAGGAAGAAGAGGAGGTGGCTCCCCTTCCTCCCGTGGTCACCGAGCCCCTCTTCGACGCTCCCGTCCGCCGCTCCCCCACCGCGCGCCTGGTGGAGGAGGTCTCCACCTGGGACACCGTCTGGCGGCCCTTCCTCTACGAGAGCATCGGTTGGTTCATCGGCGCCTTCCTCATCGTCGCCGGCTCGCTCTACCTCGCCTTCGATAGCTGGGCCGGGCTCACCTCCGTCTCGCGCTCCCTCGTCGTCTTCGGCATGACCGCGGGCTACTCCGCCGCCTTCTCCATCTGTGGCGCGTTGCTCGCCCGCCGGGAGGCCCTGGCCAGCGCCGGCCGCATCCTCGGCCTCATCGGCGCCGCGGTCGGTCCCCTCGCCGGCCTCGCCCTGGGGCCGCTCGACAGCCTCAGCCTCGACGGCATTCCGCTCTACCTCCTGCTCCCCCTGCTCGTGGGCTGGTCCGTGGCGGCCGCCCTGCTCGTGCGCAAGCCCGCCGAGTCCTTCGATGTGCCCTCGCGTCCCCTCCTCCAGGGGGCGCTCGTCGGCACCACGTGGATGATGGGACTCGCGCCGCTCGCCGCGCGGCTGGGCACCTCCGCCGTCTGGTTCGATCTGCTGCCCTGCGTCCTCTTCGCCCTCCTCGCGCGCCAGCCCCTCCCCGCGCCTCGCACGAGCCGGGCCCTCGCCTTCACCCTGGCGGCGCCTTCCTACCTGTTGCTGCTCTACGCGGTGCGCCTGCACGTGGCGCTCGCCGCCGGCGGCACTCCCCCCTCCCTGGGCAGCTACGCGCCCTTGCTCGCCGTCCTCCTCGCCACCTGTCCGCGCTTCCGCCCGTTGCCGCCCGAGGAGGCCGCGGATTCGCTCTCCGTGGGCGTCGCCTCCCTCCAGGTGGGCTGCCTCGTGCTCGCGGCCACGGGCTCGGCTCCGGCCTTCTTCCTCACCGCGGCCATCTCCACCTGGACGGTGTTCGAGCTGTCCCGGGGCTCGCTGCTCCGCGTGCGCTGGCTCTACCCCACCTACGCGGGCGCCTACCTTGTTTACACCTCCGCGGACCAGGTGCTGCCTGGCGCCCTTCGCGCCCACTTCGACTGGCCCTGGTCCCTGCGCACCGTCACGGCCCTGCCCTTCATTCTCGCGGGCACCCTGCTCGCGGGCTGGCTGTCGTCCCGTGCCGCGCGGACCTCCTCGGAGCGGGACGCGGCGAGCGCCGAGGTGCTGCTGCGCTCCACCGCCATCGCCAGCCCCCTGCTGGTGCTCCTGGGCTGCATGTCCCTGGAGTTCCGTCTCGTCTTCTGGAGCACGCTGGCGCTGATGGTGCTGTGCGTGGCCGCGGGTGAACGCCTCGAGCGCCTGTACCTGTCCATCGTCGGCGCCGCGCTCAGCGTCTTCCTGTCGGGCTCCGCGTTTGGTCTCTGGGGTGCTTCCGGGGCCTCGATGGTGTGCGGAGCAGGAGCGCTCGTGTTCGCGGCCCTGCCGCTCGTCTGCGCGCCGCGCGCCCGGCACGTCTATAACGCCGCGGCGGGCTGGCTCGCGCTGTCGGGCTTCGTGGACGCGCTCCAGGCGGGAGCGCACGGGGGAGCAGTGGTGGGCCTGGCGCTCAGCGGCGCCGCGATGCTCCTGGTGGCGTGGACCCTCGCCAATCCCTACCTGTTCGCCGTCGCGGCCTTCGCCGCCGCGGCCGTGGTGCCCAAGCTCGCCAGTCTGGTGGGAAGCGAGTGGGTGCCCCTGGCGCTCTCCGTGTCGGCGTTGGGTCTCGCCTTCCTGGGCGAGCGCGGGGGCAGGGCGCGGCTGCTCGGCGCGTCGGGCGTCGCCCATGCCGTCCTGGCGTTCGGCTGGGGTCTGGCCCTGGGCGTGCCCTGGTTCGGCGTCATCATCCTCCTGTCGGCCGCCGCGGTGGGCGTGGCCTCGCGGGTGCTGACCTGGGTGCGTCCGCTCGCGGTGCTCCTCGCGGGCTTCGCGCTCCTGCCCCGGGTGGGCTCGTTCCAGGCGTGGCCCTGGATGACGCCGACCTTGTCGCTGTGCCTCTTCGTTCCCTGGTCACTGGGCGCCTCGGTGATCGCCGCGCGCCAGGGCCGGGGCGCGAGCACCGTGCCGAGCACCGTCCTCGCGGGCCTGCTGTCCATTGTCTTCCCGGTGCTCGCCGCCATGTCGCGGGGTGGCCCATGGACTGGTGTAGACGTGGTGCTCGTGGCGCTCTCGGCCCTGTTCACCGCGCGCTCGCTACACCCGTCCTTCGCCCTCGCCATGGCGTCGTTGTGGCCGCTGCTCTACGTGATGGCCTCCTTCCGTGCTCCCGTCGCGCTGGGCCTAGCGGTGCTGCTCAGCGCCCTGGGCCTCTTGGAGTCGCATCGCGCGGCCTTCCGGTACCTGGCGGGAGGGCGGCGCTTCGCGCTCATGGCCAGCCTGTGCGCCATGCCCTTCCTGGTCCTCGCGTGCGTGGCCTGTCATGGCGCGGTGGTCCCCTTCGTGCTCGCGGGCACGGCGCTGCTTCCGCTCGTCTGGACACGCGCCAATCGCGAGCCCCTCTTCGCGGCGCTCGCGCCGGCATTCGTTCTCCTGTTCGCCCTCGTCTCGCGCGAGCTCCTGGCCTGGGCGGCCGCGCTGCCGGTGGTCGCGCTCGGCGTGGTGCGCGCCGCGGAGCACCTGCCTGGCGCCCGCCAGCTCCTGCTCGGACGCATGGAGGAGGCGCCGGTACGGCGGCTCTCCCTCGGCATGCAGGTGGCGCTGACGGCGGTGGCGGTGGCGGTGCTGTTCGCGTGGGGGGCACCGCCCGCCGTGTTCGCCACCCTCGTGGCCTCGCTCGTGCTGCTGCCCGGACCGAGGCCCTCGGTGCGCGTGGGGTTGGGCGTGGGCCTGTTGCTGGGCTGTGTCCCGCTGCACCCGGTGGGAATCGTCCTGCTGCTCGCGCTGGGCCTGCTCACGCACCATGCGCCGGTGAAGCTGGGGGCCTTCCTGCGTGCTCCCCCGGACGAGGTGCTGCGGCCCCTGTCGGTGGTGGGGGCGCTCGTGCTCGCGGTGGGGACGCTGGTGCTCGGCGCGCCCACGCCGGGGGCCATTCTCGTGCTGGCGGGTGTCCTGGGCGTGGGGGCCTTCCTCCTGTCGCGGGGATGGATGCTCACCCTGTCCGTGCTCGCGCTCGCGTGCGCCTCGTTGGGCGGGACGCCCGAGCACCCCGTGGCGCGCTGGCATCCCGGGGCGGAGCTGGCCTTCACCGGGGTGGCGCTGGGCGCGGCGATCCTGTCGGCCCTGTGCCAGTTGGGAAGCGTGCAGCGCGCCCTGATGCGCGGGGCCGCGCGCCTATCCCCGGGGCTGGGCTCCACCTGGAGTGAGCCCCTGTGGACCGCGGGGGCCTTCGCCCTGACGGTGCCCCTGCTGCGACACCTGCTTGGGGAGGGCCCTGGCGGACTGTCTCCGGGCGGGGCGCTGCTCGCGGGCCTCACCGCGCTGGTGCTGATGGTGACGCGCGAGCGGGTGATGGCGAATATGGCCGTCGCGCTCCTGGCCGGAGTGCTCGTCGCGGCGGTGCCGCCGCCCTGGTCGCCCGCGGTGTTGAGTGGCACGGGGCTCGTGCTGTGCATGGTGGGCACGTGGCTGGACGAGCGCGAGCTGGACGTGGGGGCGGCGCTGCACCACGCGGGGTGGGTGCTGTCGCTCCTCGCGGTGTTTGGCCTGAGGGACTTGCGGCATCCGGGAACGGCGGCGTGCTTCGTGGCGGGCCTGGGCTCGGCGTGGGCGGTGGTGTACCGGCGCCGGGAGCGGGAGGTGGTGGGTTGGGTCGCCACGCTGGTGGCCGTGCACGCGCTGATGGCCCACGTGGGCGCGGTCCTGTCCACCGGACGCGGCCCGGTGCTCATCCTCCCGGTCTTCGGGGCGCTCAGCGCGCTGCTGGCCGCGGTGGCGCTCCAACTGGCGGGCGAGCGCGTGCGCCGCGGCGTGGGACATGGCTTCGCGATGGTGGCCCTGGTGGAAGTGCTCGGCTCGCTGGTGCTGGTGCCGGGCTCCATGGGCGCGCTGCGCGAGTCGCTCCTGGCCTGTGGTGGGCTGACGGTGCTCTTCTTCGCCCTGGTGCGCCGCGCGGTGCGCGAGGAGGACGAGGGCTCCGCGTTCCTGGCGCAGGGGGCCCTGTCGCTCGGCTACCTGTCGGTGCGGCTGCACGCGCTGGCCTCGGAGCTGGGGGGGACGGACAGTCTCGTGGCGCTGGGGGGTGGCGTCGTCTTCTCCGGCCTCTATGTCTTCGCTCAGCGCGAGGGGGCGGGGCTGCCCGCCTTCCGCCGGCCGGCGCTGTGGGGTGCCTTCCTCTTCCCCCTGGCGGGTCTGCTCACCGCGCCGTGGCACCAGCCCCTGTACGTGGCCGCCCTGCTGGTGGGCTACGCGGCCCACTTCGCCGCGCTGGCCGCGCACCCCTCGCAGCGCGGGATGGGCTCGCTCGTCTCGGCGGCGGCCTTCAACGCGGCGCTGCTGCTGATGTGGCTGGGCACGGGGGCGGGGGAGCCGCAGTACTACGCCATCCCCGTGGGGCTCTCCCTGCTGGTGTTGCTGCGGGTCTTCCGGGACGCGCTCGAGCCGGACACCCGGGCGAAGCTGCGAGCGTTCGCCATCACCTTCGTCTACGTGGCGGGGGCCTGGAAGCCGCTCATGTTCCAGGACAGCCGGGCCATGCTGCTGTGTGTCCTGCTGTGCGTGGTGGGGGTGGGGGTGGGGGTGGCGCTGCGCATCCGCTCCTATGTCTACCTGGGCAGCGCCTTCCTGGTGACGTGTGTGGTCGCCAACCTGGCACGTTCGGGCATGCGTGACCACCGGATGGGCGCCGCCTTCCTGTCCCTGCTCGGCGTGGGGGTGGTGGGATTCATGGTTCTCTTCACCGCCAAGCGCGCCGAACTGCTGGAGCGGTATGCTCGGGTGCGCGCGTTGATGGACACCTGGGAGGGGTGACGCGCGCCGGGCTCCGGTCTTCCCATGGCCGGGCCCGGCGAACCTGGAGGAAGTTCACATGCCGAAGACGCTCGTCTTTTATGTGCAGGATGGATTCGCGGATTGGGAGGCGGCCTACATCCTCCCCCTGCTGCGGGAGAGGGGGATAGGAGTCCGCGTGGTGTCCGAGAACGGGGCGTCCGTGACCAGCGCGGGAGGGTTGGGGGTCGTGGCCCAGACGCGCCTGCGCAATGTGTACCCGGCGGACATCGACGGGTTGATCCTCCCGGGAGGCGACTTCTGGATGGACGACTCGGCCAACCAGCCCGTCCTGGCGTTCGCCCAGGATCTTCTCGCGCAGGGCAAGATGGTCGCGGCGATCTGCGCGGCCACCGTGGCGCTCGGCCGGCAGGGGCTGCTCGACCAGCGCCGGCATACCAGCAACGACCTTGGCGTCTTGAAGCAGGAGGCTCCCGCCTACCGGGGCGAATCGCTGTACGTCCAGAGTCTGGCCGTGACGGATGGCAACCTCATCACCGCCTCCGGCATCGGCGCCCTCGAGTTCGCCCGGGAGATCGCCGACTACCTGAAGCTGGGCAGCGAGAGCTACCGCAAGCAGTGGTACGAGCTGTTCAAGCACGGGGTGGCGCCTCCCGCGGACTTCTGGACGCAGTCCTGAGCCTGGGGAATGTCCGGCGGCGGACCGGGTTGGGTTCGCCATGGAGAGCCTGGACTCGCGTGTGGAACAGTTGGAGCGCCGCGCCCACCGCTCACGCCTCGTGAGCTTCGCGGCGCTCGGGTTCGGAGTGCTCGGGCTGGGCGTGGCGGCCTGGCGCCCGGTGGAGCCCGCCGGGGGAGGGGAACTGGTGGCCTCGCGGCTGACCCTGCGCGATGCGCGGGGCCTCACCCGGATGACCCTCTCGGCCCAGGAGGGGGGCGAGGGGGGCCTGGTGCTGCATGACGCGGAGGGCCGGCCCCGGGCGCTGCTGGGCGTGGACAGTGGCGGCTCGCCCCGGCTGCGCTTCGCCACCGCGGAGGGCGTCATGCTCGCGGAGCTCACCGTGTACGCGAACGAGGCGCCGCGGCTGGCGCTCCGGCAACTGGGGGGGACCGACTTCTTCTCGGTGTCCCTGCTGCCCGATGGCTCTTCCCGCCTGGAGCTCGCGGATGGGAGTGGGCGTCCGCGGGCGATTCTCGGCGCCGACGCGCAGGGGGCGCCCGGGTTGTTCCTCGTGGACAACAAGGGCGGGTCTCGCGCGTCGCTGCGGGTGTCTCCCGGGGACGAGCCGAGCCTCGTGCTCGAGGGGCTCGCGGGGACGCTCTTCCGTGCTCCCGTCCCGGTGCAGTAGCGGGAGAGAAAATGCGTGCCGGCAAGAGGCGCGCGGGTAAGGTCGCCGCCCCCATGCGTCGCCTGCTGCTCGCCCCCCTGTGTCTTCTCGCCGCGTGTGCCGGTTCCGGGCCCGTGCGCCGGCCCGACTCCTCCCCGCCCCGGGTGGCGTTCGGGAGCGCCTTCGAGGTTCCGGTCCCCTTCGCCACGCTCGCGCCGGAAGCCCCGTCCGGACAGGAGGCCTCCCCGGCGTCCGGTGCCCCAGAGCCCGCCCGGCCCGTGACCTCCGACCCCGAGCGGGCCCAGGCGATCGCGGCCGCCATCGTCGAGCGCGCGGTGCAACTGGTGGGCATTCCCCGACTGGGCCGGGTGGCGCGGGGCGTTCCGGATGACTGCTCGGGCCTGGTGCGGCTCGCCTACCAGAAGGCGGGCATCGACCTCGTCAGCGAGGGCTTCCTGTCGGGCGAGAACGCCGTCACCGCCATCTACCGCCGCGCGCGGGCGCGGGGGGCGCTCCACGAGACGCTTCCCCAGCCCGGGGATCTGGTCTTCTTCCGCGAGACGTATGACCGCAACCGGGATGGCCGGCGCAACGATGGGCTGACCCATGTCGCGGTGGTGGAGCGCGTGGCGCCCGACGGCACGCTCACCTTCATCCACCGGGGCCGCAAGGGCATCGCCCGCTCGCACATGAACCTCGCCTTCCCGCGCACCCACCGGGGAGGGCAGGGCGGCTCCATCCTCAACGACATCCTGCGGCCCGCGTCCCGTGGCCAGCGGGCGTGGCTGTCAGGAGAGCTGTTCGCGGGCTTCGCCTCGCCCGCGGCGCTCTGAGCCCGCCGTCCGTGGCCCCTGGCGCCCCCACCGCGCCGGGTTCGGCAACTCCTCGAGTTGTTTGTTTCCAACAGAGACACGTCTGGATTTGTCCGGGCAATGGACAGTCAACTGGACTCGAGGGCTTTGTCTTCATGCGAGGACAAGTTGGTAGCAAACAAGCCGTGTGAGAGGGCAGGCCATGCGGCAATACGCCGCGTTTGCAGACGTGGGAGGTCCGTGTAGAAGCCGTACCCAGCCATGAACACATTCCCCGCGCGCCTCATTGCCATTGCCCTGCCACTCGCCAGCTCCCTGGGGTGTGGAGTTCAAGAACCCGAGAAGAGGGAGTTCCCGGTGGACATCTCCTTCGAGGCTCGGGTGGGCGCGCGGCCCTTCGCCTGCGGGGACACGTACACGGGACTGGGCACCACCGCGACCGCCTTCGAGCCCATGGACTTCCGCGTGTTCCTCCATGACGTCCGGCTCGTCTCGGAGGACGGCACGGAGGTTCCCATCGCGCTCACGGACGATGGGGTGTGGCAGAAGGACGGTGCGCTCCTGCTCGACTTCGCGGACAAGTCGGGCCAGTGCACCAACGGGACGGCGGCGACCCGCACGCACCTGGTGGGCACGGTTCCCGAGGGCAACTACCGCGGATTGCGCTTCAAGCTCGGCCTGCCCGAGTCGCTCAACCACCGCAACCCCACCCTCGCGCCCGCGCCCTTCAACGACACCACTCTGTTCTGGGGCTGGCGCTACGGCTATGTGTTCCTCCGCGTCGACGGGCGGACGACCGGTCTGCGCTCGGGCTACGTCATGCACCTGGGGAGCATGGACTGCCCCCCCGCGGAGCCGGGTCAGCCGTATGGCGGGTGTACCCTCCCCAGCCGCCCGGAAATCTCCCTGGAGGGCTTCGTGTTGGAGCAGAGCAGGGTCGTCCTGGATCTGGCGAACCTCCTCGCCGGCGCCAACCTGGACGCGAACGCGAACGTGCCCAATACCTCCATCGGGTGCATGTCCCAGAAGGAGGATCCGGATTGCGCGCCGGTGTTCACCCGGCTGGGGCTTCCGTTCCAGGACCCGTCCGAGGCCGTCGCGGCGCAGACCTTCATCCGTCTGGAGTAGGGGGGAAGCATGAGGCCGTTCATGACGAAGCGGTGGGTGTTCCTGTCGGCGTTGGCTTGTCTGGGGAGCGGGTGCGGTGACCGCCCGCCCCCCGCGCCCGAGCCCGAGAAGTATCAGTGGCGGTTGCCCGCGGGTTTCCCGACCCCCCTGGTTCCCGCGGACAATCCGATGACGGAGGCCAAGGTGCAACTGGGCCGGCGCCTCTTCTATGACAAGCGCCTGTCGCTCAATGGCACCCAGTCCTGTGCCTCCTGCCATGAACAGGCACGTGCCTTCACGGATGGACGCACGCACGGCCTGGGCAGTACCGGAGCGCTGCACCGCCGCAACGTCCAGGGCCTGGCCAACATCGCCTATGCCACGAGCTTCACCTGGGCCAACCCGAGCATCCCCTCCCTGGAGGTCCAGGTCCTCTCCCCCTTGCTTGGCAAGGAGCCCGTGGAGCTGGGCTTCGGAGACAAGGAAGAGGAGCTGCTCGCGCGCCTGCGCGCCGATGCGGACCTCTCGGCGCGCTTCGCCGAGGCCTTCCCGGAGGAGGCCGAGCCCGTGTCCATGGCCTCCCTCACGCGCGCCCTGGCGAGCTTCGAGCGGACGTTGTTGTCGGGCAATGCGCCGTATGATCAATACCTCGAGGGCAACACCAAGGCCCTGTCCCCGGCGGCCAAGCGCGGCATGGAGCTCTTCTTCTCCGAGCGCCTGGAGTGCAACCACTGCCACCAGGGCTTCAACTTCCAGGACGGCGCGACCCATGAAGGGGCCGGCGAGGCCGTCCTGCCCTTCCACAACACGGGCCTGTACAACGAGGACGGGATGGGCGCCTATCCCGCGACGGACCCGGGCCTCATCGAGTTGACGGGACGTCCCGAGGACATGGGGAGCTTCCGCTCGCCGTCCCTGCGCAACGTGGCGCTCACCGCGCCCTATATGCACGATGGGAGCATCGCCACGCTCTCCGAGGTGTTGGACCACTACGCCGCTGGCGGCCGGGCCCGGATGCTCGACTCCAGCCGCACGAGCCCACTGCGCAGCAGCTTCGTGCGAGGCTTCACCCTGACGCCCGAGGAGAAGGCGGATGTGGTCGCCTTCCTGGAGGCGCTGACGGACCCTGAATTCCTGACGGATCCGCGTTTCGCGGACCCGGCCCTCCATCCCTGAGCCGTCACGGCCCGGTGCTGGGGTCTCCCAGCGCCGGATCACCCAGGAAGGCCTCGTCCGTCAACGTGTCGAGGAAAGCCAGCAGGGCGGCCTTCTCCACGTCGCTCAGGGACAGGCCCGGCGCCCGCTGGCCATCCCCGCGCAGGGCGATGTCCAGGGTGGAGGAGGGCACCACGCCCCGGCGGTAGTGCTCCAACACCGCGTCCAGCGTGGCGAAGCGGCCATCGTGCATGTAGGGCGCCGAGCGCGTCACGTTGCGCAGCGTGGGCGTCTTGTAGCGTCCCGTGTCCTCGGGCTCGAGCGTGATGCGGCCCCGGCCCCGGGTCGCGTCATCCCCTTGGCCCCAGACGGAGTCCAGGCCATTGTTGTGATAGGCATTGTCCGTGAAGAGCTCCGTGTCGTGACACGGCGTGCACCGCGTCCGCACGAGCCCGTAGCCCGCCTGCTCCAGGGCACTCAGCTCGCCTCCGGGCTCGCCCCGCCGCCACGAGTCGTAGCGAGAGCGCGCCGACACCAGCGTGCGTTGGAACTGGGCGAGCGCCCGCAGCAACTGGCCGAGGGTGGGCCCACCGGGTCCGAACGCGGCCTCGAAGCGTTGGACGGCCTCGGGCGTGGAGGCCAGGCGGTCCATCAGCGCTTGGAGATCTCCCTGACCCATCTCATCCGGGTGGGTGAGGGGCCCGAGCGACAGCGACTCCAGGTTCTTCGAGCCGCCATCCCAGAAGAGGCCGTCCATCCAGGCGAGGTTGATGAGCGCGGGCGCATGACGGATGAGCGGGCGTCCACTCACGCCGGCCGTGGCGAGCGAGGCATCGAGCGAGAAGGCATGGGACTGGACGTGGCAGGAGGCACATGACACGCGCCCGTTGGCCGACAGCAGGGGCGAGTAGAACAGCCAGCGCCCCAGGGCCACGCCCTCGGGGATGGACGGGTTGTCCTGGGGCGCTGGCACGAAGGTGATGCCCAGGGGGAGGACGGGTCCCGGAGCGCCGCTACCCTCCGGGGGGGACACGGCCTCCGGACCCGGCCCACAGGCGCCGAGCAGGGCCAGCATCAGCTTGCATGCCGCGCTCCCGCGACGGCGCCCGGGGTGGCTCATCGGGTGGGGTTCTCCACCGACGACAGGGAGAAGCCGTTCGCGAAGTTGTCGGACAGGGTGGCGCGCTCCCCGCCGTTGCTGGCCCCGATCTCGGGGACGTGGAGGGGGTGGAGCCCGGTGAAGAGCCGGGCGGTGTCCAGGCGCAGGTTCACGATCAGGGCCTTCTGCGCGTTCACCGTGACAGGCGAGGCAAAGGCATGGCGCACGGTGCGGAAGTTGTCGTTGGTCCCCGTCTCCCAGCCGAACTCGGCGCTGCTCCCATCGGCCCTCACGTACTGGCCCTTCACCTTGGTGAAGATGTAGCTGGTGAACCACATCCAGGTTTCGTTGGCCATGTTCTTGAGGACGTGCAGCTCACCGGCCTGGCGGCTCAGGTTGTCATTGTAGGTGGGGTCCACGCCGACGCTGAAGCTGATGCCGGTGTAGCTGCCCGCGGGCACCACGGGCACCTGGACGCGCTCGCGGCGGTTGGCCGGCATCATGACGGGACCCGAGCCCGTTTCCGGTATGCCGAGCACCGGCTGCTCCTTGATGGCCTCGATGAGGTAGTAGCTGTCCGGCAGTGCCACCTGTGTTCCGTCCTGCTTCTGGAGCTTCACATTGGAGAGCCAGTAGCGCAGCTCGGTGAAGGAGATCTGCCCTTCGGGTGTGCTGTAGGGCGTATCCAGCGCGAGCGGCTGGCCGCCAAAGAACAGCGCGGCGTTCAGCTCGAGGCTGCCGTGGGTGGCGGCCAGCCGCGCCTGGAGTTGTCTCACCTGCTCGTTCGCCGCGTCCAGCTTGACGAGCACCCCCGCCCAGTCCTGGGTGGCCAGCAACTCCCGGGCCTCGGCGAGCTGTTGCCGGACGTCGGCCAGCTGCGCGGTCAGCTGCTCCTTTTCCTGCTGGGCCGTGGCCCCGTCCTGCTCGTACCGGGTGAGCTGGGCCTGCAGCTCGTCGATGGTGGACTGCATCCCGGCCAGCCGCTGTTCCAGCTCCTGGCGCTCACTCGTGGAGAGGGGAGGGGCGGGATTGTCCCCGCCGCACGCGGGAACCACCAGAACCGTCATCGCCGTCACGAGCAGGGCCCGGGCGTACCTGGAGGATGAAGACAAGAAAGAGGTCATGCTGGGGGAATACATGCTGCACCGCACGTGCGAGAATGCGGCGTGTTGACGCATGCCGGACGGGGCTGGATGTCTATTCCGCCCCGGGTCCGATTGAAATGTCTGTTTTTGAAGTGTTTGTCTGGGGCTACTTCTTCGTCAGCGTGTCGAGGGCGTTGCGCGCCTCGTTCTGACCGCAGTTCTTCGTGCCCACGCGAGGCGTCCGGCTCAGCTCCTCCAGCGCGGCCACCGCCTTCGCGTCGCCCAGACCCTCCAGGCGCCGCGCCGCGCTGGCCCGCACGGCGCAGTCCTTCGAGGCCAGGGCCTGGATGTACAGCTTCACGAGGTCGAGCCCGTCGGTGGACTGCATCGCCTCCAGGTAGCGCAGCGCGCCCCACTGCCTGGGCGAGAAGTCCTCCTCCGCCAGCTCCTCGAAGCGCTCCTTCACCTGCTCCTTGGACAGCGTCGCCATGAACTTGCGCAGGCTCTTGAGGTTCTCGTCCTCGCCGAAGTCCGCGGCGAGGCCGTCCAGGACGCCCTCGTCCAGGGACTCGCGCGCGGCCGCGTCCAGGGTGTTCAACGCCGAGAGCTCCTCGGTGTGCCGTTTCACCTCGTGCAGCGCCCGCGCGCGCACCTGCAGGACCCTCGCCTCCTTCTTCGTCTCCTTGGGCAGCTCCTCCAGCAGCTTCAAGGCCTCGTTGGCCTTGCCCTCGTCCAGGAGCTGTCGCGCCGCGTAGGTGGGCTCGTGGCGGCGCGCCCACTCGAACGTGCCCACGCCCAGCAGCACGAACACGCCGAGCCCCACGCCCACCGCGCGGCGGGGATGGGAGCGCACCCGGGCCCCGCTCTTCTGCACCACCGTCTTCGCCGCCCACACCACCGAGTCGCGCGCCGCCAGCACCGGCCGCATCGCGGTGTCCAACCGGTCCTTGAGCGGAGGCCTCATGGACACCTCGTCCTGGCCGCCGAAGGGCAGGCCCTCGCTGGCCCGGCGGCAGCGGTAGAGCGGCAGCGGCTCATTCGTGCCGGGCAGGGGCACGTCGCCGCACGTCTCACAGTCTCCCTCCACCCGCGTGCGCGCCAGGTTCACCGAGCCGGTGAAGACGACGTCGCCCGCCTCGGCCACCTGCTCCACCGCCTTGACCACCTCCACCGGCTCGCCAATCACCGTGTCGCGGGTGACGAGCACCTCGCCGGTGTGAAGACAGACGCGCACGGGCAGCTGCTCGTCCGGGCCGCACTGCTGGTTGTGCCGCCACAGCCGATCCTGCATGGCCATGCCGCAGAGCACCGCCTGGGTGGGTGAGGAGAAGACGACGAGCAGCGCGTCCCCGCGCTTCTGCACCAGCCGGCCGTTGTAGTCGCGCACCAGGGGCAGCAGCAGCCGATCATGCGTCTCCAGCATCCGTGCGTTCTGCTCGTGCGTCTGCCGCGAGGTGCGCTCGGTGTAGCCCTGGAGGTCCGTGAGCATCAACGTGAGGTTGCGCGTCTTGCCGGACGCGGCGCCCACGACGGTGACGAGCTGCGAGCCCGAGCTGGACGGCTCGGCCGACTCCGGCTTCGGCTCCTCGCGCGTGGCGTTCAGGGGAGAGGGCGAGGGGACGGTGAACGCGCGGGAGGGTGAGACGGCGCCCTCGGGCAACTGCCGGCCCGGCGTGGCGCGGGTGGGGGCCTGCGAGGTCGAACGGGCGTTGCGGGGCGCGGGTGACTCCGAAGGGGGCGGACCGCCGAAGGCGGAGGTCCCCGCGGGGGAGATCTCGGTCTGCTCCACCGTCACGGGCTCGGCGAAGGCGAGCGTGCCGCTCGAGGGCGGAGTCGAGGAGGGGATGGGGAAGCGCGAGATGCTGGGGAGCGGCGGGAAGGGGGTGCCCGAGGCCAACACCTGGGGGAAGGGCGTGGGGACGGCGGGGGCCGACATCGCGCCGAGCGCCTCCACCAGGGCGTGCGCGCTGGGCAGCCGCAACTGCGGATCCTTGCGCAGCAGTTGCATCACCAGCGCGACGAGCGGGGCATGTCCGGAGAGCGTGGGCGCCGCCTCGATGAGGGGCGTGGGCGAGGCCGAGGCGTGCTGGGCGACGTATTGGGTGGGGCTCGGGCCCGGGAAGGGGAGCTGGCCCGAGAGCATGCGGTAGGCGAGCGCGCCGAAGGAATACAGGTCGCTGCGCGCGTCCACCGGTGCTCCCACCGCCTGTTCGGGCGAGAGGTACTCCGGGGTGCCGACGACGAGGCCCACCTGGCTGAGGTTGCCCGCCTTGTCCGCCTCCATCAGGCGGGCGATGCCGAAGTCCAGCAGCCGGGCCTGTTCGCCGCGCGGCCCCCGGGTGAGCAGCACGTTCTCCGGTTTGATGTCGCGGTGGATGATGCCCCGGTCGTGGATGGCCGCGAGGCCCTCGGCGAGTTGGTGCAAGAGGGGCAGCGCGCGCGTGGGCGACAGGGCTCCCTGCTGAAGCACGTCGTAGAGGTTCTCCCCCTCGACGTACTCCATGACGATGCAGGCGCCGGCCGCCGTCTCGCCGTAGTCGATGACGCGCACCACGGCGGGGTGATCCACGGCCGACAGCATGCGCGCCTCGCGCTTGAAGCGCTCAATCATGCTCGGGTGCACCATCAGGTCCGAGTGCAGGACCTTGATCGCCACCCGGCGGCCCAGGGACACCTGTTCGCCGAGGTACACCTCGCCCATGCCCCCGGTGCCGAGCAGCTTGAGAACGCGGAAACGGTCATCGAGAACGAGGGATCCGGTGTTGATCACGGGCGCGCCATCTTCGCCGGAAACGCGGGGCGCGGGCAGGGGTCTTGTGGGGCCTTTGTCGGCCTCCCCGCCTGCCCTCCAGCCGACGGGATGATGACGCTGGCTTTTTCCGGGCTCCCCGTGAACTGGGAGTGAAGGCCCATCGCCATGGGTGGGGTTCCCGCCCGCCGGGCTCTCGTGCTACCCGGCTGAGCCCATGCCCTCCAGCCTCTTCCTCGCCCGCCTCGTTCCGAATCGTCCCGACTTCGCGATGTCCATGACCGCCGACGAGCAGGCCGCGATGCGCGCGCACGGCGAGTTCCTCCAGGGCCAGTTCGCGGCGGGCACGCTGGTGGTGGCGGGACCGGTGCTCGACCCCGCGGGCGTCTTCGGGATGGCCGTGTTCGAGGCGGAGTCGATCGACGAGGTCCGCCGCCTTCTCGAGCGGGATCCCGCCAGGGCGGTGGGGCGCTACGAGGTCTCGCCCATGGGCCCGAGCATCGTCCGACCGGCGCGTCCCGCTGGCTCCTGAGCCCAGAAGAAAACCACGCGGTGCCCGGAGTTGCGCCCGAAGCGGTAGGCCTGGAAGCGCCGTTGACGCACGCGGAGACCTGCGCCGTGTTGCTCGGGTCCGTCAGCAAGTCATGGCATTTCTGCGACGCCGCCAGGATGAGGTTGATGTTGTTCTGCGAGGCCATGTCGTACTGCTGGAGGCGTGTCTGCGGGCGGCGCGCGAGCTTGCGAAGAGGATCAACGCCGAGGTGACCGCGCTGGCCTGGGTCCTCAATACCCAGTCTTATGTGTGGCAGCTCAACCCAAACCCAGTCTTATGTATGGCAGCTCAACCCGAGCCTGGGCGCGGTGCTGGTGCCGAGCAGGTGCCGCGGACCCCGCGGCGGGGAAGGGTCTCCGCCGCGGGGCACCTCCTTCTCGCGCTCCTGGCCTGTTGGCGCGCTCGGGAACGTATGGGTTGAAAAATTTTGATTTCCCCGGTGCGTAAGCGCCCGGTTCGCGGGTGACGCGTGGAGTCAATCACTGCCGTCCTCGCGATGGCGCCACCTCGTGCTTGACGGACGAGGCTTGCTCCGTGCTAGTGTCCGGCCCCCGCGCACGTCGCCGCTTTTCGTTTCGACGTTTTATTTTACGTCCAAACCTTCCGCCGCTTCCAGCGGCAGTGGGTATGGGCGTGTCTTTGCGCTCGCGTTGGGCCCGGACGTGAGGGGGGAATCAATCCAGGGAAGATAAGTAACCCCTCTACAAACGGCCTCTTTTCCTCATATGCTCTTTGTCGCAGTCACTCCTCACCTCTCGTGAACAACAACCCGATGACGAACAAAGCTCTGCTCGCGGCCCTCTCCGCTACTTGTGTTGCTGTGACGGCCCATGCCGACCCGCTCCCCTTCACCTTCTCGGGCTACATGCGCGCCGGCACCGGAATCAACGTCCGAGGTGGCACGCAGGTGTGCATGGGCTTGCCGGGTGCCGACACCAAGTGGCGCCTGGGCAATGAATGTGACTACGTGATCGAGCCGACCTTCAACGCGCGGCTCATCTCGCATGAGGGCTCCGACTGGCATGTGCACTTCATGCCCGGCATCTATCGCGCGTGGGGTGGCAAGGAGTTTCAGACCTACAGCTCGCCGGGCGGAGCGGTCTTCCCGGACAGCGGTACGGACGAGCTCGTGGCGCGCTTTGGCCAGGTCTACGCCTACGGGACCAACATCGCGGCGCTCGGCAACGGCAAGGTCTGGGTGGGCCGGCGCTTCTACAACCGCCTGCAGACCGGTATCAACGACCAGTTCCTGGAAAACAACGATGGCGATGGCGCGGGCATCGAGGACATCGACGTGCGCGTGGGCAAGCTCAGCGTGGCCGCCATGCTCAACCCGCGCGGAGGCGTCAGCAACAACCGCATCGCCGTGCCCGTGCGCCTGACCAACATCCCCGTCATTCCCAATGGCGGACTGGCCCTGTACGTCACCCCGTCCATGCAGCTCAAGAGGGACATCCAGACGGACACCCCCAACCCCCAGGAAGCCAATGGGCTGGCCGTGGGCCTCTACCAGACCCTGAACGGCGTCCTGCTCGGTGGCAACACGCTCGTCGCCTTGAAGATGGACTGGCTCGGTACCACGCGCAACAGCCGGGTCCTGCTGCAGCAGTCCGCCAATCTTGGCATCACCGTCATCGAGGGTGTGGCCGAGTACCGCATCAACAAGTCCGCTGGCAACGCTGGCAACAAGTGGTTCGGCGTTGGCATGCGCGCCGACACGCGCGTCATCGGTCCCTTCCGCGTGCTGGCCGAGGTGGGTCATGACATGGTCAAGCCGGACAACGGTGGCCACACGCGCAACATGACCAAGTTCACCCTGGCGACGGCGGTGTCCGCGGGCCAGGAGGCGGGTTCCCGTCCGACGATCCGTCTGTTCGCCACGCACGCCATCTGGGACGAGGCGGCTCGTCTGGCCCTCGACCCGACCTCGCGCCTGGGTCAGGTCTTTGGCGACCAGCGGGCGGGCACCTCGGTGGGTCTCCAGGCCGAAGCCTGGTGGTGATGCGGTCCGGACGCGGCGCGCTCATCCGCCAACCGCGTCCGAGCCTGGTGGTCCTGGAGTTCGATGGCGGTCCATGGTCCGCCGCGCTCCTTCTCCCCTCGGTTCCCCCCCCTCGACGAAGGTGTCAGAGGATTCGTAAAGCGGCGGGGCCGAGCCATGTCCACATTCCCCGGGGCCGGGACATCCGGAAACGAGGAGGTAGTGCATGGAGAATTGGACGCTGGGTTATGGCTCGCTGCTGACGACGCTCGGTGTGGGCGGGTTCCTCGCGACGGGCGGACAACACAAGACGGCGCTCATCCCCGCGGGCTTCGGCACGGCGGCGCTCGGGCTGGGCCTGCTGTCGCGCCGGGCATCCTCTCGGCACTGGGTGCTGGGAGGCGCGGCGCTCGTCGGGCTGCTTGGCTTCCTGGGGGCCGCGCGAGGACTCCGCCAGCTCCCCGCCTTGCTGCGGGGGGAGAAGCTCGAGCGGCCCGCGGCCGTCATCTCCCAATCGGTGATGGCGGGGCTGTCGGCGGCGTACACGGTGCTCGGTGTTCGCGGCCTGCTGCGCGCGTAGGCCGGGCCTCCGCGGTGGGTCCCGGGCCTCTCTCCACGCGAGGCCTGGGACTCATCACTCATGCGGCCTCAGCCGGCGCGGACGGCGTGGAGGAAGCGGGCGTAGCCGAGCTCGGCGGCGTTCTTCGTGAGTTCGACATTGGCCCAGGCGACGACGTCGCCGAACGGACGGTCCCGCATGGGCCAGCGTGTCCGCTGGGTGGAGTGCAGGTCGTCGTCGGTGAGTTGCTCCAGCGCCGCGCGCCACCGTCCTCGCAGCCCGTCGAGCCACTCACGTACGCCATCGGCGGTGCCAGGCCACGTCACGTCCTCGCGGGAGAGCGTCCCGCCGCCGAAGGAGTGGTCGAGCACCATGGACCACCAGAAGCCGAGGTGCCACGTCAGCCACGCGATGCTCGCCGGACCGATGTCATAGTCCTCGCGCTCCGGCCAATCGGCGAGCCACCTTCCCTCGGGGCCTCGATGCACGTGCAAGCCCTTGGGCGCGGGGCGCCACAAGCACTCCTCGGTGGTCAGTCCATTGAGATGGTACTGGGTGAGGCTCCACGCCGTTTCGAACTGCCGCAACAGGTAGCCACGGACGTCGTTGGACATGGGGGGAGCATACCTTTTGGGTCCTTTGACGTCGTTTCGCAGGGGGGCCACACTGCTTCCGCATGAGCACCGCTCCCTCGTCCACCTCCCTCCAGAAGTCCCGCTTCACTCCGGACAGCGCGTCCTGCACGTGCTCCTGGGCTGCCGTACAAAGTGTCTGACACCTCGTACGGACACCTCGTACGGCGCCCCAGACCCACGAAGGGAGAGATTTCTTGAATACGAGTCGAGATGACGCTCCGGACATGGTCGCGGCGAAGTCCTCTCCTCCCACCGAGGCCCAGGACGTGACCGTCGAGGAGTTGCTCGAGGCCATCTCACGGATGACGGCCAGTGAACCCCACGTGCGTTGCCGCGAGGGCGGCGGGCCCCTCGCCCCGCTCGCCACGGCCCTCAACCGCCTGTCCAACCGGCTCTCGGCGGCCCCCGTCGGAACAGAGGACATCTTTGGTCCCCGGACGCTGGTCGCTCAATCACACTCCATCATGATCACCTGTGACACCGAGGCGCGCATCCGCTTCATCAACGCCACCTTCCCCGGCCTCTCCCCGGAGGACGTCATGGGAACGAGCCTCTATCGCTGGCTCATGCCCGACATCGTCGAGCCCACGCGCGAGCTCGTCCAGAGGGTGCTCACCACCGGCGAGTTCGCCAAGATCGAGAGCCAGGGCGTGAGCGACTTCGGCACCCCCTGGCTCTCGACCCAGCTGGGTCCCATCAAGGAGGGCGAGCGCATCGTCGGCTTCACGGCCATCAACACGGACATCACCGAGCTCAAGCACGCCCAGTTGCGCCTGGAGCGCTCCAACCACGAGTTGGAGCGCTTCGCCTATGTGGCCTCGCATGACCTGCATGAACCGCTGCGCAAGATCCAGAGCTTCGGCGAGCGCCTCGAGTCCACCTCCGCCGAGGGCCTCGGCTCCGAGGGCCGCGACTACCTCGAGCGCATGCTCAAGGCCGCGGTCCGCATGCGAGGCCTCATCGACGACCTGCTCGCCTACTCGCGCGTGTCCTCGACCCACCGCCCCTTCACCTCGGTGGACCTGGCCGCCATCGCGCGCGAGGTGCTCGAGGACCTGTCGGCGATGACCGAGCGCACCGGGGCGAGCGTCACGCTCGGGGAGTTGCCCGTGCTCGAGGCCGACCCCACCCAGATGCGCCAACTGCTGCAGAACCTGGTGGCCAACGCCCTGAAGTTCCACCGCGAGGGGGTGCCTCCCGTCGTCTCCGTGCGCGCCACGCTCGACCCGCGCCTCCAGCGCTGTGAGCTGCGCGTGGAGGACAACGGCATCGGCTTCGAGGAGAAGTACACCGAGCGCATCTTCAACGTCTTCCAGCGCCTGCACGGCCGCAGCCAGTATGAGGGCTCCGGCATTGGTCTGGCCATCTGCCGCAAGATCGCCGAGCGGCATGGCGGCACCATCGGCGCGCGCAGCACACCGGGCGAGGGCACTACCTTTCTCGTGTCCCTCCCGCTCCGGCAGCGCGCGGCCCCCTGACTCCCCCGCCACGGGGCCCCTACGAGGTGTCTGACACCTGGGCCCGCCGCTGCTCGAGCGCATGCGTCAGGAAGGCGCCGTGGTGATGGTGAAGTGGGATGGCGAGCGCACCGCGCCGGGTGACTCCGGCCCCTACACGGTCCTCGTGTCGGGGGCGCGGCTGGCGGGTGAACTCTTGAGAGCAGACACCCACTCGCTCGAAGAGGCGCTCGCGAGGGTCCTCTTCGAATATACCGTGCGGTTCTGGTTGACTGGAGGCGACTGAGACCATCCCATTCTCAGACGAGGCGCCATGGCCGCGGGTATTGGAATGAATTCGTTCAAGGAGTCCTCATGAAGAGCAAGCTCGTCGCTCCGCCGTTCGCCACCGAACTCGCCGCGCTCCTCCCGGCCCTGGAGGGGTATGTGCCGGTCAACATGACTCCCGACCGCTTGGAGCATTTCCGGGCGTTGAAGATGCCGACCATCGAGGAGCTCATCGGCGATCTGCCCGTCCAGTGCGTCGACTACACGATCCCCGGCTACCAGGGGGTCGACATCGTCGTCTCGGTGATCTCACGCAAGGACCACCACGAGCCCGGCCCCGGTATCTACAACATCCACGGGGGCGGCATGGTCATGTGCAACCGGTTCGCGGCGGTCCACCCGCTGGTGGACTGGGCCATGAAGCACGACGCGGTGGGCGTCACGGTCGAGTACCGTCTGGCTCCCGAGCACCCCCACCCGATCCCCGTCGAGGACTGTTATGCTGGCCTCGAATGGATGGCGAAGCATGCCGGGGAGCTGGGGTTCGATCCCGACCGTCTGGTCATCTTCGGCGGCAGCGGAGGCGGCGGGCTCGCGGCGGGCAGCACGTTGCTGGCGCGCGACCGCAAGGGACCGAAGCTGGCCGGACAGTTGCTCCAGTGCCCGATGATCGATGACCGCAACGAGACGGTCTCCTCCTACCAGTACCAGGGCACCGGCGTCTGGGACCGCACCAGCAACCTGACCGCCTGGACGGCGGTGCTCGGCGACCGGCGGGGCACCGACAGCGTGTCTCCCTACGCCGCGCCCGCTCGCGCCACGGACCTGAGCGGTCTGCCGCCCACGTTCATCGACGTCGGTGCCGCCGAGGTGTTCCGTGACGAGGCCGTGGCCTACGCCAGCGCCATCTGGGCCGCGGGGGGCAACTGCGAACTCCACGTCTGGGGCGGCGCCTTCCACGGGTTCTACGACATCGCACCCCAGTCAAAACTCGCCCAGGCCTGCATCGCCGCGCGCGAGGCCTGGCTCACACGTCTTCTGGCCCGCTGAGGGGCCAGCCGGACCGGGTGTCCCGGACCGGGTGTCAGACGACTCGCTGCCGCCCCAACACCAGCAGCAGGAGGATCGCCAGGGTCGAGGGGGCCGCTCCCGACGTCGTGCATCCACGGCCCGTGTCCGGTGTGGGGCCCCCATCCTCGCCCGGCGAGCCCGGGACGCCGGGAGTCGTCTCACCATCGGTTCAAGGGGAGGGAAGCGTGCCGTACTCGAACGCACCCACCTCCCATGCCCCGTCCAGGCGCTGGCGCGGTTCACCGCCCAGGGGGTGGACGTATTGGAACTGGGGCGCCAGGGACTGCGTTCCGTCCGTCCCCGGGTCCGTCCCCGCGTTGATGGCGGGGGAGCCCGCCTTCAAGTGGTAATCGAAGCTCGCCGGGTTCACGAAGCCCGACTTGTCCGTGTCCAGATTGGACGTCTGCGTCGCCGTGCCGCTGATGCGCGTGCCCACGCCGATGAACAGGTTGTTGATGATCCGTGCCGTCGGAGAGCCGACGATACGCACGAAGGTTCCTCCCGCCGTGCGGTCATTCACGAAGGTGTTGTTGATGATGGACAGCGCTTGCTCGGGGTTGGTCGTCCCCTCGGCTCCGAACGACACGAGGGTCGAGTTCTCCGCCGTCGTCCCCTGTTGAATCAGGTTGCCCACCACCTCCACCCGTCCGCCGTTGGGGAACTCGATTTCGTAGCTGGGATTGCCCTCCTCGCTGGTCAGCCGGTTGTACAGGATGGAGGTTCTGTACGCCCGGCTCTTCACCAGGTGCCCGACCCGCGCCCCTTGTGAGTAGCTGAAGCGCAACGTGAAGCTGCGCACCCGGTTGATGTACATGTTGTGCGACTGGCCATCGCCCGCGCCGTTGCGCGCGAACCACGAGGACTCGATGAGGATGTCACTGTCGGCCTTGTCGCCCGCGAGCACCCCGTTCTGGTTGTCATGGAAGTAACAGTTGCGCACCGTGAGGCCCGCGCCCTCCTGCCGGATGCCCGCCCCGTTCTTGTCGGGAACGCTCGCTCCGGAGAACTCGATGTTCTCCACCGTCGTGCCGCTGCCCTGGATGACCCAGATGGCCTTGCGGTTGGCGAGCGTGAGACCCGCCGCGTCGAGACGCGCCCGCTCCGCTCCCACGCCGCGAATCGTCAGTCGATTGGCCTTCCAGATGGCCTCGTCCCGATAGACGCCCGCGGAGATCTCGATGACGTCTCCATCACGGGCGGCGGCGGCCGCGGCGCTCGGCGTGGCATGGGTCTTCCCCGGTCCGACCGTGAGCGTGGCGGCGCTCGCGACGGCGGGCATCAGCAGACAGAAGAGAAGGGGGCCTCGGGCAATCGAGATGTCGATCATGGGGGAACGCACATTGCCAGTTTTCCCCTCTCCCTGTCGATGCGCGTCCAGACGTGTCGGGCCTCGAGCGAAGAGCGCAGTGCCGCTCCCCCTTGAACCCTCTGGCGGCCTTGTCGGCAACTGCACATGTCCACTCCTACCTCTCACACGGGCGGCTGCCATTGCGGCGCTGTGCGTTACCGTGTCGGGTTCGACTGGGCTTGCTCTCCAGTGCGAAGGGAATGATCCAAAATGAATAAAGTGCTCCGAAGTCCTTTGGGGATGTTGTTCGCGTGCGGCTTGTTCGTCTCCAGCGGGTGCGTCAGCAAGAGCGCTGCCCCCTCTTCCGCGAACCTCCTCGAGTTCCTGGCGGTCTCGCCCTCGGCGGAGTCGGTCGACTACGTCAAGGAGAAGACCCAGTTTCAGCTCCACACGCTGACCACCGAGCAGCGCCACCCGCGCACCTGGACGCTGAGCGACAAGGTCAGCACGGATCTCCCCGCCGGTCTCGACATGCTGTTCTCCGTGGACGAGGACGTCGCGACCCGGCTCGCCGCGCTTTCGAAGGACCCCGGGCCCGTGCGCACGCTCTCGGCGGCGATCGAGAAGGCGCTACTGGAGCGCCACAACATCTATGTCTACGGGACCGGCGCCACGGGCCGACTCGCCAAGCAGATGGAGAGCGCCTTCTGGCGCCCGTACTGGCGTCGCGTCGACAACGCGATCAAGTCCAAGCTCGAGGCGGAACTCGGCGGTGGGCTGGAGGAGAAGCTGATCGGCGAGATGACCGGCGCCGATCGCGCCCTCATCAGCTCGCTGGAGGGCTTCGAGGATTTGCAGCTCATCGGCCGGCTCCAGTTGAAGGAGCGCGGGATCGTCAAGGGCGACGTGGTGATCGAGGTCACCGAGGGGGGCGAGACCTCCGCGGGCATCGGCACCGTCCTCGGCGCCCATGATCAATGGAAGGAGGCCGCGGGTTACGACGCGGCCGAAGCCAGCAAGCACCTCTTCTTCGTCTACAACAACCCGGACGAGGTCCTGCTGCCGTTCGAGCGGAGCCGGTCGGTCATCCAGGAGGCGGGGATCACCAAGATCAACCTGACGACCGGTCCGCAGGCCATCACCGGCTCCACGCGGATGCAGGCGACCACCATCGAGACGTTCGTCCTGGCCCATGCCGTCGAGGACGCGCTCGGCCGCATCTTCAAGGGACTCGTCGCCAGGCAGGTCCTCACCGCCGACGAGCTGAGCCGACTCGGCTTCGCGGAGGACGTGACGCTCGAGCAACGCCTCTCGCGGTTCGCGACCGTGCTCGCCGAGGTCAAGAAGGCCGTCCCCGAGCTCGCCAGGCTCACGCAGCTGGAATCGGACACCTACATGGCCGGTCACTTCTCCACGTACTTCGCGAACGCCGGACTGATCACCACCTTCACCGACGGCACCGAGCGCAGCCCGACCTTCCGTCTCTTCCCGCTGGATACGGTCAACGAGCCCGCGCGCAAGGCGCTGTTCCAGGTCTGGACGTCCGCGAAGGATCGCCAGGCCGCGTGGCAGACCTTCCTCGGGCGTCCGTTCCGCGGGCTCCAGGCGGATCTCTACCGCGAGCCGTTCTCGACCCAGATCCAGGACGAGTACCTCCGCAAGGCCGCGCTCGCGAGCCTGAACAACGCGGGCAACGAGCAGCAGGACCTCTACGACTTCTCGTTCTCCGACGCGAACGTCCAGCGGGTCGGGCCGAAGGCCGACGATCTCGGCGTGATGATCGCCCTCGACACGGAGGCCGCGCTCCTCGGTGATGCGTCGTCGGACTACGATCGCTTCGCCGCCTTGTTCCAGGCTCGAGGCGCCAGGCTGGGGCTCGTCCTCGTCGGCAGCGGACCTACGCCGACCTGGCGGGGCTCCGCTTCCGGTGCTCCGTTCATCCACCTCCAGATCGCGAACACGGCCGATCCGTTCGGCGTGGACCAGCAGATCTCGCTGAAGATCCTGCTCAACGCGCACTCCACCGCCGTCATGGGACGGATGGGCAAGATTGTCGGCAACACCATGACCAACGTCAGCCCGACGAACCTCAAGCTGATTGGACGCGCGACCTACCTGATCCAACTGCACGTCAATGACGTGCTCGCGGGAGAGGCGTGGAAGAAGCTGCACGGCGAGCGCGAACCCATCACCTATGCCGAGGCCAACGCGGTCCTCTTCCATGTGATCCCCTTCGTCGCCGAGAAGAAGGCGCAGGGTGACGAGGCCGCCGCCGAAGTCGCCGTGTCGATCGTGCGCATCCTCGAGTCGCTGCGGCGCAACCGAAGCGTCACCCTCGATGAATCGCTCGAGCAGCTCAGGGGCGGTGGCCTGAACGCGTACCTCGCGTCCGCGCGAGAGCACTAGGGTCCCGGCCGTTCGGCATACGGTGGCGCTCGTTGAGGCGCGTTCGAACTCGGGTCACCGGCGGCGAAAGAAAGTGTGAGGGCGGTGAGACACCGGCCCGTTTCGCTACCGGGAGAGGACCCATGACGTACGTTCACTGGCGCTGGCGTGTCGCCACCACCCAGCGGGAGCTCGATGACGTGGCTCGCATCCGCTGGGCTGTCTTTGGCGGAGAGATGGGACTGCTGTCCGAGCAGTCGGCGGTGTCGAGGCGGGAGATGACCTGCATCGACACGCTCGACACCACGGTGCAACTGCTCGTCCATGCCGGCGCCGAGCCGGTGGCGACCATGAGGGTGGCGCTGCCCAACGCGGAGGTGGCGGCGAGCCTGGGCGGGGCGGTGGGGCTCGAGATGGCGCAGCGGGTGGACCTCTCGGGGTTGATCCGTCCGGGGAGGGTGTTCGCGGAGCCCTCGCGCTTCTGCGTGCTGCCGAAGTGGCGGCGCACGGAGGCCGTCACGTGGCTGCAGGCGGCCATGTACGCGGAGAGCCTGCGGCGCGGGGTGACACACTGGATCGCGTCCGCGAACCTGGAGACGGACTCGCCCGAGGACGCGCTGCTGTCGTGGCGGGTGGCGGCCAGCCGGGGATGGTTGAGCCCGCACTGGCGGGTGGACGTGCCCGACCCGTGGCAGGCCCCGGTGCATCCCCGCAACCCCTTCTACACGCCGGAGGAGCGGGCGAGGGCGGAGCAGGGGCTGCTGGACGGGCTGCGGGTGCCCAGGTCGCCCTCGCTCTTCGCCAGGACGATGGGGGCGCGCTTCATCGCGGAGCCGCTCTACGACGCGTACTTCCAGTGGTTCACGCTGCCGCTCGTCATGGCGCTGGATGAGATCCCGGCGGACAGCCTGGCGCGCTTCCACGCGCTGGAGAACGGCGTGAGCCCCGCTTCCTAGGCCCGGGGCGGTTCCTTCTTTCCCTTCACCTTCAACACGCGGCAGCCGGGAGCCCGACGGGACCCGGACAGGAGACGTACGTGCAAACACAGACAGAGAACCAGGCGGAGACGCAGTGGGTGGCGGCATTGGACGCGGAGGCGCGAGGGCTGGTGGCGGCGGTGGATGCGCAGCCCGATGCCAGCCGCCTCCTCGACGGCACCCTCGACCAGGCGGGCTACATCCACTATCTCATCCAGACGTATCACTACGCCCGCTGGAGCACGCCGATCCTCGCCGAGGCGGGCCACCGGCTGAAGCGGTTGGGACAGCACCCGGAGCTGGCGGAGTTGTTGATCCAGAAGGGGGAGGAGGAGCGGGGGCACGAGCGGTGGTTGCTGGCGGACCTGAAGAACCTGGGGTGCCCGGCGACGCAGGTGGAGGCGGCGGCGCGGAGCCCGGCGGTGGATGCCTACACGGGGTGGAACTTCTTCACGTCGCGCGCGGGCGTGCCGGCGTCGGTGCTGGGGACCGCGTACGTGTTGGAGTACCTGTCGCAGACGCGGGCGGGCGTGTGGGCGGAGCGGCTGCGGGCGGTGGCCGCCATTCCCAACATCCACAAGTCGGTGACGTTCCTGCGCAACCATGGAGCGCTGGACGGGGACCACGTGGCGGAGATGGCGCGCATCCTGGGACGGCTGACGGACCCGGAGGAACAGGCGGCGATCCTCTTCTCGGCCCGGGTCGCACGAATCGTCTACCCGTGCATCTTCCGTGAGGGCGGCGCCTCCAGCCACCCTCTCGCGAGGTAGAGACAGCCGCACGTCAGAGGGGAGAGCCTCCCGTTCGAGCCCTGGCCCGGGAGGCGTCTTCCCTTGCATTCCACTTTCTCAGACAGGCTTGTTGAGACGGGCGGCCTGGTAGAGAAGGTCCGCGCGGCTGTCGATGCCCAGCTTGGCGAGGAGGTTTCGCACGTGGGTCTTCACCGTGAGAAAGGACAGATCGAGCTCAATGGCGATCTGCTCGTTGGTCCAGTTGCGGAGCAGGCACGTCGCGATGGTGACCTCGCGGGGGGTGAGCTTGCGCTTCATCTCCGCGGGGAGCGGGATGGAGATGGGAATTTCGTGCATCAGGAGGGCCCATTTCCGGGGGCCATCGGGGGCGGGCAGTTCGATGAACCGGACCGTGCGATAGCCATCGGCGTGGAGGGAGACCCAGACGTTCTTGTCGAGCCGCGCATCTGGGGCCATGTCAACCAGGGCGTCCAGCCGCTCCTTGAGTGGGAGGGGGAGGCCGGAGGAGTGGAGGTCGGAAGGGGTGAACCACCTCTCCAGGAGGACGGCGGCGTGAGGAGAGCGCAGCACCTCGTGGTGGGGAGGCTCCACGACGAGGAAGGCGGTATCCGGGCGACGGTAGAGCTCTTCGAGGAGATTCGTGCCGATGGTGATGTCCTGGACGTGGCCGCAGTTGCGGATGGAGTTCATCAGGTGCGCGGTGAAGCTGGCGAGGACGGCGGCGTTCTGGGAGGAGTAGGCGCGTGGTCGGTGTCGGTAGAGCGCGAAGGCGCCGAAGGAGCCGGGGCGGATGGGAAGGAGGACGGCCATGATGTGCTCGAAGCGCGGCTCCAGCTCCCGGCTGCGTTGGTAGATGAGGGTTCGTTCATACTCCTTGCGGGAGAGAAGCTCCGAACTGCGGATGACCGTCTGGGGCCGGGCGAAGATGGGCGCCCGGAGGAAATCGTGGTCGATCAGGCCGGCATACTCCTCGAGGATGGGGATGCGATGGCCCGGGACGAGCCATTTGAAGTGGAGCGAATGCGTGACGTCCATGAGGCACAGGGCCATGGCGTCGGCCTGCGCGAGCTCGAGGAGGTGCGGGCGAACGGCTTCGAGCGCCTGGGGGAGGGACAGCGAGCTGTTGAGGGCCGCGAGGGCCGTCTCCCTGAGCATGAGTTTATCGGCATTGAGTTTCATTGCACTGAACATCCACCCTCCCGGGTCAGGCCATCCTGTGGGGTTGTATGTGACGACCTACCATCCATAGCCACGACTTGAAGACCTGGCTCTTACTCTGCAGAGGTATTGACCGGGCAGGGGCGCATCTCCAACAGGTGATGTGCATGCCTACCCACCTTTCCTCCAGAAGGGCACCGGTCTACCAGGCCGTCACGGCTGAAAGCTCGCGGAGGCGGACCTAGCGTTGAGGTGTGCCAGATTGGTTCCACGCCCCGGATTTCTGGATCGCGCGGCTTGTCCTCCAGCGCGGCCTGGGGCTCGCCTACCTGATTGCCTTCCTGGTCGCGCTGGAGCAGTTCCGCCCATTGCTCGGTGAGCGGGGTCTGCTTCCCGTGCCGCGGTTCATCGCCAGGGTTCGCTTCCGCGACGCGCCCAGCCTGTTTCACTTCCGCTACTCTGATCGCCTGCTGGTCGTCGTCGCGCTCGCGGGCATCCTCGTGTCGCTCACGATCGTCCTGGGGCTGCCGGATGCCTGGCCGGTGCCGCTCACGATGGCGGCGTGGCTCGTGCTCTGGGCGCTCTACCTCTCCATCGTCAATGTCGGACAGACGTTCTACGCCTTCGGCTGGGAATCGCTGCTCCTCGAGGCGGGCTTCCTCGCCGCGTTCCTCGGCCCGGCTTGGAGCGCGGTGCCCGCGCCGATCCTCTGGCTGTTCCGGTGGCTGCTGTTCCGCGTGGAGTTCGGGGCCGGGCTCATCAAGATGCGGGGTGACCCCTGCTGGCGTGATCTCACCTGCCTCCACTACCACCATGAGACGCAGCCGATGCCGAACCCTCTCTCCTGGTACTTTCACCACCTGCCCGGGCCACTGCACCGGCTCGAGGTTCTCGGCAGCCACTTCGTCCAGCTCGTCGCGCCGCTCCTGCTTTTCTTCCCGCAGCCGATCGCCTCCTTCGCGGGGCTGGTGATTGTCATCACTCAGGCCTGGCTCATGCTGAGCGGTAACTTCTCGTGGCTCAACGTCGTGACCCTCGTGCTCGCCGCCTCGGCGTTCGACGATGCCGCACTCGCACGCGTTCTACCCCTCGAGAGGGCCGGCACCACGGTGGTGGCCTGGCACGACGGTCTGGTCATCGCGGTCACCGCGCTCGTCGTCGTGCTCTCGTACCGTCCCGCGCGCAACCTCTTCTCGCGGGAGCAGATCATGAACGCCAGCTTCGATCCACTCCACCTCGTGAACACGTACGGTGCCTTTGGCAGTATCACGCGCGAGCGCTACGAGATCGTTCTCGAGGGCACCCACGACGAGCGTCTCACGCCGGACACGGAGTGGCGTGAATATGAATTCCGAGGCAAGCCGACCGATCCGAAGCGGCGCCCGTCACAATGGGCGCCGTACCACCTGCGGCTCGATTGGCTCATGTGGTTCGCCGCGCTGTCGCCACGGTATGCGCCCAGGTGGTTCCCGCCGTTCGTGGAGAAACTCCTGGAGAACGACCCGGCGACCCTCCGCCTGTTGAGGCACAACCCCTTCGCGGATCGCCCGCCGCGCGCGATCCGTGCGGTCCTGTACCGCTACCGCTTCACGACCTGGAAGGAGCGGCGCGACACGGGCGCGTGGTGGACGCGCACGCGCCTGGGCGAGTACCTCCCGCCCATGGCGCTCAGCGGCGAGGACCAGGACTGGGTGTCAGACGATTCGTAGGGGAAGAGGTGTCGGAACGAGTTCTTTGACACCTTCCCGGAGACTCACTTCTGCACGGGCGTCGCCGCATGGGTTTTAGGAGGCTCCGCCGGAGCGGAAGGCGGAGGCGGCGCGGGTGGAGGGGGCGGCGCCCCGATGGGAGTGGCCGCATGGGTTTTAGGAGGCTCCGCCGGAGAGGGAGGCGTTGCCGGCGCCACCGTGGGAGGCGGAGGGTGCACCACCGGAGGCGGCTGGATGGGCTCGGGCCGGGAGGGCTCCGTGATGGGCGTCGCCGCATGGTCCGGAGACGCGAAAGGCGTTGGCTCGCGGTCCCCGCTCCGCCACGAGGGAGATGACTCACGCGGCACGGGAGGCGCGAGGCGCCCCTGCGACCGGGAGCGAGGCGGGCCGCCGCGGTGCACCTGTCCAGAAGGCGGCTGGGGTGCCTCTCCCGGGCGGGGAGGACGCATCGTCGTGCGCGGGACGGAAACGCCCGTGGCCTCATGTACTCGCGAGGGATCCGGACCCTGGTTCCAAGGGCCGCCCGAACGGGAACCCCGGTCCTGGATCGGCGAGGCGTGATGGTACGCCCTCTGCGCGCGCTCCCTCGGCAGCCGGTAGATATAGACGTTGGGCTGGATGAAGTCCCGCTCGCTCACGAAGGTCCAGGAGGGCTCCACGGCGAGGCCCGGAGGCGGGAGGGGAGCCCAGCCGATGTGGCCATCGCCCGAGCGCCAATCCACCCAGGCGGGAGCCCAGTCCGTGTCGGGCACCCAGACCCAGCCGTATTCAGACGACAGGAACCAGCGCCCGTAGTGGAACGGCGCCCAGCCCCAGTCCCACTGGGACACGAAGGTCCAGCCCTCGTCGCTGTACACCCACTGGCCGCCCGTGGCGTAGGGGACGAAGTCCGGGCCCACCACCGAAGGGGACGGTTGCCAGACCAGCCCCACGCCGGGGAGGGCGAGCCACTGCCCGTACGGCGCGAGCTCGTCGATGAAGGACTCCGTGCCGCTCATGCTCATGCCCGAGGGACTCGTGCGCGGGGAGACCGCCTCGGCCTCCGGGGTGATGCAGCCGGAGTTCACGGAGGGCAGGCCGCAGAGGCCGCTCACCGCGAGTAGCCAGGTGAGGGGTTTCCTGTGCGGGCGCATGGACAGGCTCCTGGTGCGATGGTCTCCACTTCAAAGTGTGTACGGTGGGGTGGGCCAGGGATGGATGCGCGCCCTGTCTTCGAGCGCCGGATGCAACCCAGGCAGGAGGCCTGTTGAGGGAGTGGGCTGGTGTGGAGAGGTCGAGGCGGGCCGCTGAAGGCGGCCGGCCGAGTGGTGCGTCAGGCCGGTGGAGAGGCCGCGCAGTCCCCTTGGGGGACGCGAACCGGGACCTCATTCGCCAGCTTGCTCGAATCACAAGCAAGCTGGTGAGCCTCACACCGCGTCAAGCTTCAGCCCCGGCGGGAACAAGGTTCACGGCTTGATTCATGAGAGCGGTTAAAGTATGTTTTACCCACTTGCGCGGGCCTCCTCTTCCGTGGGAGCCAGCCCTCAGGTGCCGCCACGCGAGCACCCTCCAGCGCATACGTGAAAGAACTCCCATGAATCGTCGCATCATCATCGCGTCCCTGATGGCTGTCGTTGCACTCAGCACGGGCTGTGGCCCCCTCGATGAGCAGAATGCTCCTCCCTCGGAGCAGCAGAAGACCGAGGCCAATGTCCCCTCGTTCAAGGAGGCCATTCAGGGCGTGAACGGGAATGGGGATTGCTGCAAGGCGTGGTGCAACAATGGTGCGGCCTGGCTCCGCATCGGGAACAAGGAGAAGACCCAGGGCTGCGCCGAGTGGGCCGACGATGCGTGCCGTCGCCGCGGCTACTACCTGAACGATGCCGTGTGGGGCAGTTGCAACGAGTCTGGCGTGCTCTGGCTGTAATACGCGCGGAGCAAGCAACCCCCTTCACATCACGGAGCCCCACCGAACTCCCGGAGAGGGCTCGCCTGGCGCCCCGATGTGCCGCCCGCCTATCTGTCGGGCTGGCCCGGCCAGGATAGGATCTCGACGTACCCTTCCGTTCCATGCACACGGATACGTTGCCCATCCTGGATCAGCCTGGTCGCCTGCTCCACGCCGACGACGGCCGGCAAGCCGTATTCCCGGGCGATCACCGCGCCATGGGTCATCAGTCCCCCCACCTCGGTCACCAGGCCCTTGATGGACACGAACAAGGGTGTCCAGCTCGGGTCCGTGAAGGAGGTGACCAGGATATCCCCCGCTTCGAGATCAGCGTCGGCCATGTCCAGGAGGACGCGGGCTCGTCCCTCCACCACGCCCGAGGAGACCGGTAGACCAACGATGGCTCCGGCGGGGAGATCGGCTCGTTTGTACGCACCCGCGACGATTTCACCATCGGACGTGATGACCCGCGGTGGCGTCAGCTTCCGGTATCGTTCGTGCTCGTCCTTTCGCCGGCTGACGATCTGGCCATCCAACTGGTTCGTGCGCACGACTTCGCGAAGCTCCTGGAAGGTGAGATAGTAGATATCTTCCTTTTCATGGATCACGTGGGCCTGCACGAGCCGATCGGCTTCCTTCAGCAAGGCCTGCTTGCAGAGGAAGTAGTGATTGACGATGAAGTATTTCGGGTACTCACGGTAGCCGATGAAGTTCCGGAGTCGGCTGATCATCCGTTGCGCTTCTCCGGCTTTTTGCTCCCCATCCGGCAATTGCTTCAATCGCGCCAGGAGTTCCTGTTCCTTCTTCGAGGCCTCCTGCCGCCCCTGCTCGAACTTCCGGCTGCTGGCCCCGGGCTCGAAGGCCTTGATGTTGCCGAGGATCAAGGGGACGAGGGTCGTGGGTCTTTCGCGCCAACGCGTCCTCGTCACATCGATTTCCCCGACGCATCGCATGCCGAATTTGTCGAGATAAGCGGAGATGGCGTCGTGGGCTGCCTGTCCACCCTCCAACCGGGCCAGACCCTCCAAGAAGCCCTCATCCTTGGCAGTTCGCAGGTACTCGACCACCTCCGGATGAGGCCGGATCGCGTCCGCGACGTCCAGCAGCGCCAGCCCCATTTCCGAGGTGATGTTGTTCGGCACGGATTGAGAGAGGGTGTCCGCGGCGTTCTTCTCGCCCAACCACGCCATCATCTTCTCGTTGATCCAAGACGAAGCGTTCATGCCTGCCATGATCACGCTGAAGCTCCGTGGTTCGAGCAAGCTCTGCCTCAAGTGCTGAATGTCTTCCAGGATGAAATCCAGTAATTCCGTTCCGGATTTCGTTTGGATGTTCCGCTTCAGCGCTTCGATCGACGTCTGGCTGCGCGCGATCAAATCGGCGACGATCGCCGGATCGTCGTCGATAGGCGGGTGGGCACCCGCGGGCGACATCCCTGGCTTGCCTTGCGCGGGACCCGGTGCGGGTGGAGCCGCGGGCGCCGGTTCGATGAAATCGCCCCGCTCGATGAGGGTCATGAGGGCGTCCTTGATGAGCGGATCGGATCGGCCCAGGACATCCAACAGGACGCCCCGGCTGGCCGGTGAAGCCAGCTCCTTCGAGACATCGACGAACAACCTCCCACCCGCCGCATACATGGGACGAGCGGCGGTCAACTGCCACAAGGACAGCCCCAAGGGCTTCATGGGGTCGGTCATCATTTGTTGATGGCCGACGGAGATGAAGACGTGATTGCCTCGATCACCCACCTCCGGGATGGGGTACAGGGTCGTGATGGGCCGGCTCTGGACGATGTAGAACGCGTCGTCGACCAGGCACCATTCGATGTCCTGGGGATGACCGAAGTGCCCTTCAATCAGCCTGCCCTGGCGCTCGAGCCGCACGATCTGCTCATCCGTCAGCACGGGGCTGTTCCGCCGCTCGGGCTCGATCGCCCGTTCCCGCGTACCGCCATCCGCCAGGGCCCAGGTCGCCAGCTTCTTGGTGGCGACCGTCTTCTCGGTGACCTGGCCGTTGCGCACCTTGTAGCCATCGGCGTTCACCAGGCCGGAGACCAAGGCCTCACCGAGGCCAAAGACAGCCTCGATGGATGACACCTTCCGGTTCGAGGTCACGGGCTCGGCCGTGAACAAGGTTCCGGCCGCCCGCGGGACGACCATCTTCTGCACCACCACCGCCATGTGGACCTTGCGGTGGTCGAAGCCGTGTCGAAGGCGGTAGGTGACCGCCCGCTCGGTAAAGAGCGACGCCCAGCACCGGCTGACGTGCGCCAGGATCGCCGGCTTCCCGATGACGTTCAGGTACGTGTCCTGTTGGCCCGCGAAGGACGCCGTCGGCAAATCCTCCGCCGTCGCGCTGGACCGGACGGCATAGGCGGCTTGCTCGCCAAGCCTGGAAAGAAAGTGGGTGATCTCTTCCTGAACGTCTTCAGGGATGGCCAGCCCTTCGATGAGCGTGCGGAGCTCCGCGCTGAGCTCCCGGATTCCATCCCGGTCTTCCGCCTTCAGACGCGACAACCGATCGAGCCATCCGCCCATCGTCGGCGCTTCTCCCAGGATCCGCTTGAAGGCTTCGGTCGAAACGCAAAAGCCATCCGGCACGCGAATCCCTTCCAGCCTGGAAAGCTCCCCCAGGCTCGCGCCTTTCCCCCCGACAACCAGGATTCGGGTTCGGTCGACCTCCCGGAAATCAAGCACGTAAGCCCTCATCCCTTCACCTCCCTCATCGAAGGGCGCCACTATAGGCATGAGGGGGCTCGCGCGCCGCGCCCGGGTGTGTAGAGTCGTGCCCCCAACGAGGGGGAGAGAAGACCGCATGCACGGATTCGATGGAGCAGCTTCACGGGGGCTCGGACGCCTGTCGTCGCTCGCCATGGCCCTCTTCCTGGCGACAGGGTGTCCCGGGGAAGAAGACCCGCGGCCGACACCCGCCAGCGCGGTGACCGTCCAAGGCCGGGTGACGTACGACTTCGTCCCGGCCACCTATTCACCGGTGACGGGCAGCGGCACGCTCGCCTTCGAGCAGACCGTCGTGAAGCCCGTGCGCGGCGCGGTCGTCCGGGTGTTGCAGGACTCGATCGTGCTCGCCACCGCGACCACCGACGAGGCAGGCAACTACCAGGTGTCGTACACCCCGGGCGCCAGTGGCCAGCTGCTCCTCGCGGTCCTCGCCAGGACGCTCACCCCGGCCATCCAGGTCGAGGACAACACGGACCAGGACGCCCTCTGGGCGCTCACCCAGGGCCTCTCCGCCACGGATGAGACCGTGAACCCGCACGCCACCCATGGCTGGACGGGCACGGGCTACACGGCCACCAGTCGCCTCGCGGCCCCCTTCGCCATCCTCGACTCCATGTACACCGCCTCGCGCGCGTTCCTGGCGGTCCGCCCCGTCACCCTCCCTCCCCTCAAGGTGAGCTGGAGCCCCAACAACGTCCCCCAGGAGGGGGATCCGGCGCGGGGCTTCATCACCACCTCGCGCTTCTCGGCGAGGGAGAACAAAATCTACATCCTGGGCAAGGCGGGCGTGGATACCGACGAGTTCGACTCCCACGTCATCGTCCACGAGTGGAGCCACTTCTTCGAGCAGAGCCTGTCGCGCGCGGACAATCCGGGCGGTACCCATGGCGCGGGGGACGTGTTGGATCCGCGCGTCGCCTTTGGCGAGGGTTATGGCAACGCGCTCGCGTCGATGCTCCTGCCGGAGTCCATCTACGCGGACACGGCCTGGCTCGGGCCCGGGGGAACCCTGAGCGCCTCCGGCTTCGATGCCGAGACCGAGCCGAGCCCCACGGATGATCCCCACCCCGGATCCTTCTCCGAGAGGAGCATCCAGCGCCTTCTCCATGATCTGTACGACAGCGGCACGAGCGAGGCACATGACCGGGTGACGGTGGACCTCGGAACGATCCACGACGTGCTGGTGGGCCCCCAGAAGACAACGGAGGCCATGACGACCATCGGCTCGTTCGTGGCCGGGCTCAAGGAGCAGCCGGGCGTGGACACGGCGGCGGTGGATGCCCTGCTCGCGCACTACGAGATCGGCCCCATCACCACGCCCTGGGGCGACGGGGACTCGAAGCTGAGCGGGATGTACACCCCGGTCAGCCTGCTTCCCTACGCCGGCAGCATCAACCTGGACGGCGGCTACGAGTTCAACACGTGGCAGCAGAACCGATACTTCGTGTTCTCGGGCAGTGGCGACCGGGTGACCGTGTCGGCTACGTCCGATGACGACGTGGGCATCGCCGTCTACCACAAGGGCGCACGGGTGGCCGACGCGGACGAGAAACTCAGCGGCACGGAGACCTTCGACTTCCACGCCCAGACGGGCAGCCGCTATGTCGTGGTGCTGACGGGCTTCAAGTCGAGCCCGGGCCGCTACCCCGTCTCCCTCTCCATCACGAGCCCGTGACCGGGCGCGCCCCCCAACTAAGGACAGGACCACCGATGAATCGCATGACCTGGGTCATCCTCGCGAGTTGCCTGGCACTGGGAGCGTGCGCTCCCGCGGCGAAGTCCAACCCTCCCGTCGAGCCCGTGCAGGGCAAGAGGGAGGCCCCGGTGACGGTGCGGACGGAGTGGGGAGAGCGAAGCGCGCGGGTCACCCTGCGCTTCAACGCGCCGGCCAGCGACGTCCGGGTGAGCGTGCGGGGCGTGGACGGGCTGAGCGTGGGCGGTGAGCCGACGCTCGTCGAGGGTGCCCGCTTCGACACGGGGGCGACCGCCCACTTCGACGTGGCCTACACCCCGGGCGAGGGCCGCTCCCACCTGGTCGTCGCCGTGGTGGGCTCGTTCCAGGGCACCTCCCTCTCGCGCGTGGCCAGCTTCGCGGTGGGCTCGCCCACGGTCGAGCAGCAGCGGCGCTCGGGCAGCGTCATCACCGACAGCGAGGGCGAGCGCATCAAGGTGATGCCGGGCGGCGAGCGGTAGGCGCTCCCTGCCTCCGCTTCAGGCCCTGGCGCGCAGCACCTCGAGGGCTCCAAAATCGCGCGTCCCCGTTGGGTGCCGTCAGGTCCGTCCGGTATTCACCCTCCGGACCGGTGTCAGCTTCGACGTCTATGGCTGCTGCCCACCTGCTCCACCCACGCCCATGGGTGCCTGGCCCGGCAGTGGCTTGCCTGGCGTGACGATGTCGAAGGACGGATCAAAGTCGTCCAGCATCTCCATCAGTGCCTTGAACTTCCGTACGTCGCCCTGGACCTTGATCTTCCCGGAGGAGATGGCCTCGTCGAAGGTGAGCTTCTTCAGGTTGATGTCGTCCAGGACCGTGCGCGTGAGGGTGAGCGTGGCATCCGGCCTGGGAAGCTGCTTCCTGGTGGAATAGATGAGCACCGAGTTCTGGAGGGTGAGGGCGTAGTTTTCCCGGGTATCGGTGAAGCGCAGGTGGAAGCCCAGTTCCTGGCCGAGGGCCTTGCGCGCGTTCAGCCGGATGCCGAGGTAGTCCAGGTACATGTCCGTGGGCAACGCCCTGAGGGTATCCGGGCTGGTGCTCTGCACGTGCGGCGTCCTGGGGACGCCATGGCGGAGCTCGAAGGCTCCCGTCAGGTATTCGTTGCGCCAGGTGGCGTTCTCCGTCTGGTAGCCCATCTGCTCGAGCGCGTCCGCCTGGAGGTGGCGGGCCTGGGTGTTGTCCGGGTCCGCGAAGATCACGTGATTCATCACCTCCGCCACCCAGCGGTAGTCGCCCTGCGCGTAGGCGTTCCGGGCCTTGTCCATCACCAACTGGGCGCCTCCCATGAACTCCACATAACGACGGGCAGCCTGCTCGGGGGGCAAGGGATGCAGGTGCGCGGGGTTCGAGTCGTACCAGCCGAGATATTTCTGATACACGGCCTTGGCGTCGTGATTCACGGAGCCGTAGTAGCCCCGCAAGAACCACTCGTGGCTCAGGCTATCCGGGAGCGTCAGGGCCTCGGCGACCTCGTTCATCGTGTAGCCCTGGTTCATCAGGTGCAGCGCCTGGTCGTTGAGGAACTTGTACGCATCCCGCTGCTTCTCCAGGTATGACACCAGCCGCTCCCTTCCCCAGACCGGCCAGTGGTGGGAGCTGAAGACGACCTCGGCCTTGGCGCCGTAGGTGTCGATGGCCTCGTTGAGGTACTTCCACCAGTTCATGGCGCTGCGCACCTCCGCGCCCCGCAGGGTGTAGAGGTTGTGGAGGGTATGGGTGGCGTCCTCCGCCGCGCACAGCGCCTTCTTCTTCGGGAGGTAGAACATCATCTCCGTGGGCGCCTCGGTGTTCGGTGCCATGAGGAAGACCAGCTCCACCCCATCGAGGGTCCGCTTGTCGCCCGTCTCGCGGATGGTGTCGGTGGGAGGGATGAGCGTCACGGTCCCCCTGGCGGAGATGGTCTTTCCCAGGCCGGCGTCCACCTGTCCCTCCGGCCCTCGGTCGAGCAGCGGCCCATACATATATACGGAGCGGCGGTTCATGGCGTTGCCCGCGTAGACGTTCTCGCTGACGGCGTACTCGAGGAAGTTCTCCGGAGCGAGGATCCTGACCTTGCCCGCCTTCACGTCCGCCTCCGACACCACGCCCTTCACGCCGCCATAGTGGTCCACATGGCTGTGGGTATAGATGACGGCGCGAACTGGCCGCTGTCCCCGGTGCTTCTCGTAGAGGGCATAGGCCGCCCTGCCAGTCTCCTCGGTGATGAGCGGATCGACGACGAGGGTTCCGGTCTTGCCCTCGATGATGGTCATCACCGACAAGTCATAGCCGCGCACCTGATAGATGCCGTCGGTGACCTTGAACAGGCCATTCTGCATGTTGAGCTGGGCCTGCCGCCACAGGCTGGGATTGACGGTGGGGGGCGCCTCCCGGCCCTGGATGAACTGGTAGGGCTTCAAGCTCCAGACGACATTGCCGTCCTTGTCCGTGATGGTGAGGTCGGGCTCGGTTCCCATGAAGCCGCGCCTGGCGTCCTCGAAGTCCTGTGTGTTGGAGAAGGGCAGTTCCTGCCGGACCTGGGCATTGAGCCGGACCGTTCTCTCGGTGGGGGGCGGGTACCCGGTGTCCGCGCCTGGTCTTGCGGCTGTGCATGACCTGGTGTCTGCGTCTGGTCTTGCGACTGGGCCTTCGCCGCAGTGGGCAGGGCCAGCGCCAGCTCCACCGCCAACACCACGAGGCGCCGTGGCCACCGATGTCTTCCGGACATACCAGCTCTCCTTTCGACGTCAAACCGTGAGAGGGTGTGCACGCACGCGGGCCCGTTCACCCCGGCCTGGATGGCCGAGGCCCTTGCGCGGTAGCCAACTGGCTCCTATCGGCGAGCGCCTCGGCGGCGAGGTTCACTTCAGGGCAGCACATCGGGCTCCAAGGTGAACAAGGCCTTGAAGAGGGAGGCACGACCGGGCTCGATGTGATCGAGGCACAGATCAGGAATCAGGGTCCTGGCGACATGAGGGGGAAGTGACTGACAACCGAGCGCCGACTCGATCAGGTCAGCCAATCTGGAGACTGTAGGACCCAGCTCCACCGGCATCTCCTCGAGAAACACCGTGTCGGCGGGGCTCTCACGTCTGCCACCTCGGTATCGATGCTGGGTGCAATAGATGAAATAGACGGGAGCGAGCAGGCTCACGCATCCCACCACCTCTTGAGAGAACCCGTCTGCTTTGTCTCGAGGCTCAACCGCGTAGACACAACAGCGGTACCCGCCGTCATGGGTGTAGGCAGTCGCGTCTCCAACAGCGCTCATCGGAAAGGCCGCGGCCACCGCGCGGCGGAGTTCCAACCACTGATGCTGATCCGCCAGGGCTTCATGCCATTTCGCATGGAACCGTTGCCACTGTGGACTGGTTCCATGCTGATGGTCGTCGAGGGTGCGTCCCGTGGGGTAGTACTGACGGCACAGCTCGATCAGCTCGGAGACCGTGAACGGCATCATGGCTCCTCCCTTGTCACTTCAACGGGAACCAGTCTGGGGTCGCAATCCGCTTTGACACGAGCGCCAGCGATGGCCCTCGGCATACTCCCCTTGAGAATTGCCTTGAACTGTTCGCAGGCCATGCCGGGCAACAGGGCCTTGGACAACACGGCGTAGGCGGCCAGATTGGCTTGCTCGGCGGAGACACGTTGGGCCAGGGCTCTTGAGATCTCCATCTCATGAGTTCGCAGGGGCGTGCCGATCTCGAACTGGCACATCACATTCAAGCCCGTGTTGAGGTTGGTGAGTCGCACACGGACACAAGCCGCCTGCCAACCCTCCGGGCCCGACATCGAGACGCATGGTACGAGCACTTGAAATTGGAAGTGTTCGGGTGCCAGCCCGCCCTGTACCCGATTGGTGCCACACGACATGGGACCTTGGGCCATCCCGGTCAATGCGATCACCATTACCCAGAAGAGCCTCATTCGTTCCATATGGCGCCTCAGAGCGTACTTCGGTGCCTCCAGGCGGAAGCCCGAAATCTCCCGCCACCGTTGCTGTGCTGTCCGGTATTCATCCTCCGGACCGGGGGGCAGACGAGCCGTAGGATCTATGAAGGAGGCGAATTCCCCAGTGGCTTCCAAGGCCAAATCTACCTGCCCGTGGATTGCCGCTGAGCCAGAGGGAGGCATCTGGCGCTCTCGGAGCGAGTGCGGATCCTGGCGCTTGAGGCGCACGTGACCGCTGTGGTAGGGCCAGCGACATGACCGCGCCCCAGTCCCCGGTGCTCGAGTTTCCCGCGATGCTCCACGGCCTCACCGGAGCCGTCCTTCGCAAAGTGAAGGCCAAGGGCCAGGGGTGGGCTCGGGAGTACCTCAAAACCGGTGCCTTTACCCAGCCTCGGCAGATGCTTCAGGTTCCGCCCGGCGAGTGATCTCGGGGGCCGAGTTCGACGCCATCCCCCATCCGCGCTGGCGAGTGCACCTGTGCGCCGACATCTTCTTGAGCTTGAGTGAAGGCGTCCCGAAAGAGCAGCGCCAGCGAATGGAGGAGTCCTTCGAGTCCTTCTACCTGCGCACTCCATGGGGGGCGCTCTACCATGCCGTGTCTCCTCCCTCTCCGCGGAGCGCGGAGCGCATGGCCAGGTGGCTCGCCGCGATGCTGCGCTTCTGGGACGTGCTCCAGGGCCCACGTTATGCGTACAGGATGCCCGACACCCACCATACGCTCGATGAGCTCATGGACTATCGAATTTGACGCTTGCTGCGCTCCTCGTTCAAGGGGCCCCGACACAAATGGCGATGGCGGCTGCGACATCTTCGAGTTGAGCGGCGGTAACTACGCCGACCTTATCTCGAAATCGCCTCAATGAGACGGACTTCACTTGAAATGCATCAGCACCAGATGCCTTGGACAGGCCATTGGACGGATTGGGCTGAATTTCCACGAACCAATGAGAGTTGGCATGGTTGGGCTTCCAATCCGTGATGGGAACAACAATGCGGAGGGGCAACTTGCCAAGTCCATCGGCACTGACAACCAGGGCGGGCCGCGTCTTTTGTATCTCTGCGCCCGCTGATGGATCGAAATTTACCCACCAGATCTCGCCGCGCTTGGGCTCAGGAGTCGACATGGAAATCGTGTTCTCCAAATGCCTCGAACGCCGTGAGGTCCGCGTCGTTCCTATAGTCAGCCTCCACTGCAACGACGCTCTGGCGAAGGGCTTCCTCCCGCATCTCCGGTGGTTGTTTCCGCAACTCTCTTACCGAGAGCCGGGGAATCGTACTGTCGACTCGGGCCGTATCGCCTGTGCAGCCCGAGCATAGCTCTTCCGCACGGATGGGCGTAATGACACCTTCAGCCAGAGCACGCAGCGTCAAGAGCTTCAGCCGAACAGGCTCCTCGCTGCCAATGAAGGCAACGGGCTCCTGCTCGCGCCATCCATTGGCGTCGAACTGTTCCCAAAGCCGCTTGTAGGCCGCATCGCCAATGATGCCAAGATCGCGCGCGCGATGCGCCCATGCTTGCATGCTCAACCCATATTTCTTCTTCAGAAGCATGAGTTCTTCCATGCTGATGTTCTGACGAGTTGCCCCAAGCTCGCGTTTAGCAACTGAGGCAGGCACGAGGAATGCGGCGGCGAACCGGTGCGCAAGCCGTTCTTCTTCTTTTTCCGACAATCCAGTGCAGTTCATCGCAAGATGGCCAAGCTCATGCGCGAAATTATAGCGTCGCCGATCAATGGACGGACGTGCACTGCTCACTAGCACTGGGAACGACCCATTCGCCCAACCCGACAGCCCATCGAAATTCGGCGGAGCATCCATGGAACAGACCGCAACGCCTCCATGATCTTCGATCATTTGAGTCATCGACTCGATGGGCGTTTCATTCAACTTCCAGTGCTTGCGCACCGATTCGGCTGCGGCTTCCGCATCGTCAATAGTGTCCGCACGGTACGGGCGGGGGAAACGAGGCTTTTGTCCAGGCTGAATCGACTCTTCAAGCCAGACATGGCCTTCGACGATCTGTGCGATTGACGCCTGGATCTGCTCCTGAAGATGCTTGGAGAGGCTCGCGTGCTTGCGAAAGGCTCGCCACTCGATCTGTACAGTGGGTCCACGCACAAAGAAGTCACTGCGGACGCCTAGTATCCTGGCAAGCGCCAGCAGGGTGCTCTGCCTCGGAGTGCTCTTGCCCGTCTCGTACTTCGAGAGCGCCGCCTTGGTGAGTGGGTGACCATTCGCAGTTAGACGCGCAGACACCTCGTCGAGAGTCAGGTCCGCGATGGTGCGCGCCTGACGGAGCCGCATGGCGATGTTCGCCGTTCCAGAAGTTGACACGACCTACCTCCCTAACACCCTTTGTCAACGTTGACAAACGTGGGTTTTCTTCCCGGTTTCGTCAACACGATCAGGAGCTTTAGCAGGAGTGTCTGACACCCTCGTGGAACCCACTTCGTCGCCCGCCACGGGTTCATGAACCTGGCGCTCACCCTGATCGGCGACTATGTGTGGGACCCCCTCCAGCTCGGCCAGCCCCCCAGCGTGCCGCCAGGCTCACCGTGAGGGTCCTCCGGCTGCCTTCCGGGCGGGAGAAGGGCAAAAATTCCAGGGGGTTGCACCCCATGCTACGCTGCGTGGTCCCTCCGAAATCCCCCGTTCGATGGCCACCGACAGCGACTCCCTCAAGCCCGCGCCCGACTCCAACGCCGCCGCCCCCGAGCTGCGCCTGTTGGATCGCCGTGCCTTCGTCGGGTTCCCCCCCCTCGAGCTGGCGCCCGGGCTGTCCATCGCCGATTTCGCCCTGCAGATCCCCGACGTCACCTTCCCCTTCAACGTCAGCGCCGGCGCCTCCCGCTACCAGCGCAAGAAGCTCCTCTTCGGCTTCCTCGAGCTGCACGTCGACGCGGACCTCGTGGCCCGCAAGGTGGCCGAACTCGCCGGTCGCGTCGCCGGCCTCGCTGACCTCAAGCTCCACTTCCGCCCCGGCTACCTCGAGGGCCAGGCCGTCCTCCAGCCCCCCGAGCGCACCCCCGTCACCTTCAAGGTCGCCTTCGACGCCGATGGCGAGCGGCTCGCCCTCTACGTCTACGACGTGCGCCTGTACGGCTTCTCCTCCACCCCCTCCGTGCAGATCCCCGGCCTGCTCGCCGCCAGCGTGGCCCAACTCGGCCTCCTCCCCGAGGTGGAGGTGCGCGGCGCCACCGGCTTCTCCACCCGCGTGCTGCCCGCCCTCTGCCAGCGCGCCGCCGTGAGCCGCGGCTTCAAGATGCCCGTGCTCGACACCGCGCGCCTGTCCTCCGCCGAGGTCGGCCCCGCGGGCCTGCGTCTGCGCTTCGCCGCCGGCGGCATGCCTCCCCCCGCTCCCCCCGACGAGGAGCTGCTGCTCGCCCTGGAAGGCTCGCGCGCCTTCGCCGAGGCCGAGGCCTTCCTCGCCCAGGGCAAGCTCGCCGAGGCCCGCGACGCCTTCCTCCAGGCCGGTGACGCCCAGGACGCCCACCCCTTCGCCGCCGAGCGCCTCCTCTCCCTCCTCGTCGCCGACCCCCAGGCCCATGACCTGGCCCTCGACGTCGCCGCCACGCTCCTGCGCCGCCGCGACAAGAGCCCCGCCGCCCTCTGGGGTGAGGCCGTCGTGCGCGAGCGCCGCGGTGAGCACGCCCGCGCCGCCGAGCGCTACCTCGCCCTGTGCGCCCTCTCGCGCCGCGCCTCCGAGGAGGCCGCCGCCTTCTTCTCCGCCGAGGCCGCCGCCCGCGCCGCCCGCGACCACGCCCCCCAGGTCGCCGTGAAGGCCCTCCACGAGGTGCTCGGGCTCCGGCCGGATCACCTCCCGTCCCTCAAGGCCCTCGCCCGCGCCGCCGACCAGAGCCGCGACCGCGCCGGCGCCGTGCGCGCCTACCGCCGCATCGCCGCGCTCGCCCGCGACCCCTCCGAGGCCGCCGAGGCCCACGTGCACCTCGCGGACCTGTGCGCCCAGACCGAGGACGACGTCGCCGGCGCCCGCCTCCACTGCGAGGCCGCCCTGCGCCTCTCGCCCGACCATCCCGATGCGCTGCTCCTGCTCGGAGACTTGTGCCACCGCGGCGGCGAGCACCTGCGCGCCCTCAAGGCCCTGGACCGTCTGCGCGAGGTCGCCATGGCCCGCCACGAGCTGGACCGCGTCGGCCGCGCCAACCTGCTCGCCGGCCGCGTGTGGGAAGAGGGCCTGCAACAGCCCGACAACGCCCTCCTGCGCTACCGCGAGGCCGCCTCGCTCCTGCCCCACGAGCCCGAGGCCCTCTTCGCCTCCGCCCGCGTGGCCGAGAAGCTCGGCAAGTTGCAGGAGGCCCTCGCCGGCTACCAGCAGGCCCTGGAGCTCGCTGGCCCCTCGCCGCGCTCGGAGTCCGTCCGCCGCGCCGCCCACCAGAGCCACCATGCCCTGGCCCGGCTGTCGCGCACGAAGCTCGGCGACCCCGCCCGCGCCCGCGAACACCTCGAGGCCGCGCTCGCGTTGGATCCCCGCGACGCGCTCGCGCTCGACGAGCTGATTCCCTACTTCCGCGCCACCGGCCGCATGCTGGAACTCGCCGAGGCCCTGGAGAAGGCCGCCGCCGTCCACGAGGAGCCCGGCCGCCGCGCCGCCCTCTGGGCCGAGGCCGGTGAGCTCTACCGCGGACGGCTCCAGCAGCCCGAGCGCGCCGAGCGCCTCCTCACCTCCGCGCTGGAGGCCGACCCCCAGCACGCGACCGCCCTGGAGTCGCTGCTCACCATCGCCGAGGCCCGCCGCGATGGCGGTCTGCTCACCCGGTGCCTGTCCACCCTCGCGCGCCTCACCCCCGAGCCCGCCGAGCGCGCGCGCAAGTACCGCCGCCTCGCCGTCGCCGCGAGGGATCTCGCCTTCGACCTGGACCTCGCCGCCTCCGCGCTCCAGGAGGTGCTCAAGTCCGAGCCGGATGACCTGACCACCCTCGGCGAGCTGTGCGCCCTGCAGCGCAAGCGCGCCGACATGGCGGGCCTGGCCACCGCCCTCCAGGCGCGGGCGCGCGTGGCCGAGGCGCAGGGCGACAAGCGGCTCGCGTCGGCGGCGCTGCGCGAGCTGGCCAACGTGCTGGAAGCCCGCCTGGGCCGGCTTGGCGAGGCGCTCGTGGCCCTGGAGAAGGCCGCGCGCCTGGCGCCGGAGCAGGCCGTGCTCCTGGAACTGGCCGACCTGTCCCTGCGCTGCGAGCGCCCCGAGCACGCCCGGCGCGCCCTGGAGACGTTGCTGTCCACGCTGCCCCGCACCACCGCCCCCGAGCGCCTCGCGGACATCCGCGCCCGCCTGGGCCGCGCGTGTGAGCTGGCCGGGGACCGCGAGGCCGCCATCACCGCCTACTCCCAGGCCTTCCCGCTGCGCCGCCTGGATGACGCCCTGGCCGAGCGGCTCGAGGCCCTCTACGCCGAGGCGGGCGAGACGCGCGAGCTGGCCGAGCTGTGGGCCTCGCGCGCCCAGGCGCTCGCCGCCGCCGACCGCGCCGCGGAGGCCGCGCCCCTCTTCCTCAAGAGCGCCCGCGTCCTCCTCGAGCGCGGCGAGAAGGGCCCCGCGCTCCTGCGCCTGTCGTCCACCCTGGACGCGAGCCCCACCGGGCCGCTCGCCGCCGAGGCCCTCGACGCGCTCGCCGAGCTGGAGCTGGAGCGCGGCGAGAAGCTGGAGGCCGCCCGGCTCCTCGCGCGCAAGGCCGCGCTCGTGCCCGAGCCCCGCGCCGGCGCCCGGCTCCTCTTCCGCGCCTCCGTGCTCTCCCTGGGCACCAGCCGCGAGGAGGCCTTTCTCGCCGAGGCCCTGGAGCGCGATGGTTCCTTCGCTCCCGCGCGCATGCGCCGGGGTGAGCTGCGCATGCAGGCCGATCCCCGCGCCGCCCTGGAGGACTTCGAGGCGGTGCTGGTGCTGCCCGCGACGGACCCGGACGGCCCGCGCGAGGACGAGCTGCTGGAGCTCACGCGCCGCGCCGCCTCCGCCGCCCAGCGCGCCGGCCGCCCCGACGCCGCCCGGCGTCTGCTCGGGCACTACTGCTCGCTCGCCCCCGAGGACCTCGAGGCCCAGCTGGAGCTCGCGGGCCTCCACCGTCAGGCGGGCGCACAGGAGCCGCTGGCGGACCTGCTCCTGTCCCTCTGGCCCCGCCTCTCCGGAGACGCGCGCCGCGCCGCCCGCCGCGAGCTGGCCGGGCTGTGTCTCTCCCAGGGCCGCACCGCCGAGGCCGCCGAGGCCCTGCGTGGCCTGCTCGCCGAGGAGCCCCTGGACACCTGGGCCACCCAGGCCCTGTTGGAGCTGTTGCCCCCGGCGGGCTCCGGCACCGCCCAGCAGGAGGTGGAGCGCCTCACCCTGCTCGGCACGCTCATCTCCTCCTCCGAGGGTGAGTCCCGCGCCGAGCTGCTCGCCCGCCGCGCCGCCCTCCACCGCAACGCCGGCCGCGCCCAGGTCGCTCGCGACGACTTCCTCGCCGCCACGCGCCTGTCCCGCCGGCCCGCGCCCCTGTGGCTCGCCCTCGCCGCCATCGCCCGCGAGGAGGGCGAGGACGTGGACGAGCTGGCGGCGTGGCGCCACGTGCTCGCCACCGAGCCGGAGCTCGCCGAGAGCGCCCGCTCCCGGCTGCTCGCGCTCGCCTCGTCGCTCATGGACAAGGACGCCCGCGCCCCGGCCCGCGAGGCCCTGCTCGCCGCCGTGTCCCTGTCCCTGTCCCCCGCCGAGCGCTGTGATGCCTTCTTCGCCCTCGCGACGCTCGCGCACCGCGACGGGCAGCCCGCCGCCGAGGCGGAGGCGCTCGCCGAGGCCGCGCGCCAGGGCCCCGTCTCCCGCCGCGTGGAGGCGCTGCTCATGCGCGCGCGTCTCCTCGAGAAGGCCGGAGAGCGCGAGGAGGCCGCGCGGGGCCTGGAGGCGGCGCTCGCCCTCGCCCCCCGCCATTCCGGGGCCACCGCCGGGCTCCAGCGCGTGCTGCGCGACCTGGAGGACTGGTCGCGGCTCACGGCCCTGCTCGCCGCCGAGGCCCCCCACGCCTCGCCCGCCGAGGCCACCGCCCTCTACTCCGAGCTGGGCACGCTGTACCTGGAGCGCCTCGCCCAACCCGAGGCCGCCGAGGCCGCCCTGCGTCAGGCCTTGCGGCTCTCCCCGACGGACAGCGCGCTGCGCCGCCGCCTCGTGGTCCTCGCCGCCAGCCGGGGCAACTCCACCGAGGCGGCGCAGCTGCTCGACGTGGAGGATGGGCTCCTGCCTCCGGACGAGGCCGCCTCCCTGCTGCGCGAGGCGAGTTCCCATGCCCGCGCCGCGGGCGACATGTCGCGGGCGCTCGATCTGGCCCGCCGGGCCCATGCCCTCGTCCCGGCGCGGGATGGAGATCTGGCCGAGCTGGCCGAGCTGCTCTTCCTCCATGGCGACGTGCGCGAGGCGTTGCCCCTTCAGGAGCAGCTCGCCGCCGCGGCGGACTTCTCCTCGGATGCCGAGGCCTCGGAGAAGGCCTGGCTGCGCCTGGGCGCGCTCGCCGAGAAGCTCGGGGACACCCGGCGCGCGGTGTCCGCCTACAAGCGCCTGCTCGCCGAGCGCCCGTTGAACGAGGTGGCGGTGCAGCGGCTCGCCGCGCTGCTGGAGAAGGACGAGCCCCGGGCCTCCTTCGAGGTGCTCGTCGCCCACGCGCGCGCCCTGCCTCCTTCCGTGGCCACCGCCCAGCGTCTCGTCGTGCTGTCCGAGCGCGCCCGCGAGTCCCTCGCCGATACCGCCCTCGCCGCCGCGCTGCTGGCCCAGGCGGCGAACATGGCCGAGCACCCGCTGCCCCTGCACGAGGCGCTCGCGGCCCTCCACCGCGAGGCGGGGCAGCTCCCCGAGTTGATGGGGCAGCTTCAGATCATCGCCTCGCTCAACGAGGAGGCCGGCCAGCGCGACGCCGCCATCTCCGCCTGCGCCGAGCACGCGCACCTGGCGGAGATGTCCGGCCGGGTGGACGAGGCCATGCGCTCGCTCAAGGCGCTGTGCTTCCTGCTGGAGAAGGAAGACCGGAAGGACGAGGCCGCCGCCTGCGAGCGTCACCGCGCGGAGATGCTGCGCGACGTGAAGCTGGACATGTCCGCCGCCGAGGCCGCGCTGGAGCGCTCCTTCTCGCTGTTCTCCCAGCTCGACACGGCGCGCATGGGCATGGAGCTCGCGAGCCGCCGGAACGACGCCGCCGCCGAGGCCCGGTGGCTCGAGCGCGCCCTGCCGCTCATGCCGGCCACCCCCGCCCGGGCCCGCTCCCTGCTGCGGCTGGCGCGCCTCTTCCTCGACGAGCTCGGGGACACGGACAAGGCCGAGGGCTTCCTGCGCGACGCGCTCCTCCAGGATCGCGCTCTCCAGGAGGCCGAGACGCTCCTGTGCGAGCTGCTCGATCGCGAGGGCCGGGTGGCCGAGCTGGCCGCCTGGTTCGAGGACGCCGCTTCCCGCGTGGAGGAGCCGTCGCGCCGCGCGGAGCTGCTGATGCGCGCCGCCACCCTCTACCGCGAGCGCGCCGGGCGCCCGGATGCCGCCGCCATCGCGCTGCTCGCCGCGCGCGCCTCGCTGCCGGATGACCTGGACCTGACCCGGCAGGTGGCGGATCTCCTCCACGAGATGGGCCGGTCCGCGGACGCCGCCGAGTTCGACGCCATCCTCCTGGAGGCCGACCCCTTCCAGGAGCCGCGCTACTCGCGCCACCGCGCCTTCCTGTCGGAGACGGAGGACTACCAGTCGCTCGCCGCGCTGTTGTCGCGCCGGGCCCAGCGCCAGCCTCCCGTCGAGGCCGCACAGAGCTACCTCGCCGCCGCCCGGGCCTTCCGCGAGGCCGGAGCCCTGGAGCGCGCGCTGCTGTGCGAGGACCAGGCCTTCGAGCTCGCCCCCTCCAGCCCCGAGGCCTTCCACCTGCTGCGGGCCCGGGCCGCGGGCGACGTGCGCCGCCAGGCGGAGCTGCTCGCCCTGCGCGCGGGCGCCGTGTCTCCCGAGCAGGCCATCCCCCTGCTGCGCGAGCGCGCGGAGATCCTGCTCAAGGCGGGCGAGTCGCTGCTCGCCGCCCAGGCCTTCGATGACCTGCTCGCGCGCGCGGGAGACGACGTGGAGGCGCTCGCCACCCGCGCGGAGCTGGCGGCCGAGGGCGGAGGACCGGCCGCGGCGTGGCCCTATGATCGGCGGTTGCTCGCCGCGGGAGGGGACTCGCTGCCGGTACCCCTGCGGGTGCGCACGCAGATGCGGCTCGGACACGCGTCGCTGGCGTCGGGGGCCCACCATGACGCCGCGCGCGCCTTCGAGGCCGTGGTGTCGCTGGATGGAGACGGGGCCCGGGGCCAGGAAGCCCTGTCCCTGCTCACCGAGGTCTACGGCCACACGGGCGACTCCAAGGGCCTGTACCGGGCCTCGCTGAAGCTCGCGCGCAAGGCGGACGCGGCCACCGCCGAGGTGCTGTACCGCCGCGCCGCGGACCTCTTCGACGACCCCAAGGACGCCATCGACGCGCTGCTGCACCTCATGCGCCTGCGTCCCGCGGACGCCACCATCATCGACCGCGCGGTGCGGGGACTGCGCTCCCTGGGCCGTCCGGCGGACCTGGTCGCCGTCTACGAGGCCGGGGCCCAGGCAGCGGGAGGCTCGAGGGCCGCGGAGCTGCTCCTGGCCGCCGCCGAGGTCGCCGCCGAGCAGCTCGATGATGCCTCGCGCGCCGCGGCCCTTCGCGAGCGCGCCGCCGACGCCGACCCGGACAACCTTCCCGCGCTCCGGGGTCGCCTGGTGGGGCTGCGCGCGCGCGGAGAGCAGGCCGCGCTGCGCGACGTGCTCACGCGCCTCATCGGCGTGACGGAGGACGCCGACGAGGCCTCCCTGCTGCGGCTGGAATTGGCGTCGCTCGCGCGGGCCGCCGGGGACGAGTCCTCCGCCCGCGAGGCCCTGGAGGCCGTGGTCGCCCGGGGAGCCTCGGGGGCGGGCTACAAGGAGGCGCTGGAGTCGCTGGAGCCGCTGCTCGTGGAGAACCCGGGACGCCTCGCGGAGGTGTACCTGGCGCGGGCGGAGATCCTCCCCGACGCCGAGCGCACCCAGTGGCTGTGGGCGGCGGTGCGTGAGTTCGAGTCCGCGGGCCGGCTGCCGGAGGCGGTGCGCGCGGCCTGGTCCGCCGTGTCCGTCGCGCCGGATGGGGAGGCCCTGCGCCGGGTGTCCGCGCTGCACCGCGCCCTGGGCGAGTCCCGGCGAGCGGCCCAGGCCCTGGCCCAGGCCGTCCGCCTCGTGTCCGCCGAGGAGCGCCCCGCGTTGCAGTTGGACCTCGTCGACCTCTGGGAGGCCGCGGGCGAGCGCGCCGAGGCCCTCGAGGTGCTCGAGCGCCTGGCCAGCGCGTCTTCCGAGGCGGTGGATCCGCGGGTGGTCGCCGAGCGCTTCCTCCGGCTGGACGTCCCCGTCCGCGCCGCCGAGGTGGGCTTCGCCGCCACGCTGGCGTCGGGGGACCCCGCCGGGGCCCTGTCGCTCGCCGAGCGGGCCCAGGACGAGGCGAGGATCCGCGAGGCGCTCTGGGCGATGGTGGAGGCGGGAAGCGCGGAGGAGTCCCACGTCACGCGGCTGACCGCGATGCTGCGCGAGGGCGCCCAGCTGGACGGGCTGCTGCGGCTGGCGGAGCTGCTCGCGCCGAGGGACGAGGCCCTGGCCACGTGGCTGCGCGACGAGGTGGTCAACGCGGAGTCGGCGCCGGTGGAGCCGCGCCTGCTCGCGTTGGAATCGCTCTCGACGACGCCGGACTTCAAGCAGCGGCTGTGGCGCCTGCTGCCGGGATTGGGAAGTGCTCCGGCGGAGCTGGCCGAGGCGGTGCTGACGCATGTCAGGGCCCTGCCCGTGCCCGAGCGCGTCGAGGCGTTGGCCGAGGCGGCGGATGGCTGGCCGGAGCGGCGGGGCAAGCTGTTGCGCGAGCGCTTCCGGTTGCAGCGGGACGGAGGACTCACGGCGGACGCGGCGGACACGCTGGGCCTGCTCATCCTGTTGGAGACGGAGTCGCGCGCGCGGGGCGAGCTCTACGTGGAGCAGGGCGACATGCTGATGTGGGCGGGCGACAAGGCGCGCGCCCGCGAGGCCTTCGAGAAGGCGCTGGTGGACGCGCCGGGCACGGTGCGCGCGTTGGAGTTCCTGCTGCCCCTGTACGAGGAGGAGCGCAACCACGCGCGCTTCGTGGAGGTGGCGCAGCAACTGGCGGCGGTGCTCGCGGGCCCGGCGGCCATGGGGCTGTGGCGCGAGCGGCTGGCGGAGGCCTACGAGGCGCTGGGCCGTCTGCCCGAGGCGGCCGAGCAGCTCCAGGCGCTGCCGGAGACTCCCGAGCGGCTGGAGCGGCGGGCGCGCATCGCCGAGGCGCAGGGCCTCACGGGCGAGGCGCTGCGGCTGCGCGAGCGCCTCACGGACGAGCCGGAGCAATTGCAGGACATCCTGCGCCAGTACCTGGACGCGCAGCTGGTGGTGTTCGCGGTGCACCTGGCCGAGCGCCTGTTCCAGGCGGACCAGCTCTCGCCGGAGATGAAGCGCCTGGTGGCCGAGCGGCTCTCGCCCACGGTGCATGGCGCGGCGCTGGCCACCCACATCTGGCCGGAGCTGTTGCGGCGGCAGCCGGCGGACGCGGACGGGTGGACGCTGTTCGCCGAGGCGCTGGCGGCCAGCAACGACATCCCCGTGGAGGTGGCGCGGGTGGACGGCTTCGGCGCGGCGCTCGTGTCGAGCACGGCGAGCGCCCCGGGGGTGAGCATCTCCCCGGTGGCCTCGCGCGACGGCTTCCGGCACGCGCTGCCTCCCGACGTGGTTCCGGTGACGGCCGAGGCGATGCCCCGGCTGCACACGGCGTTGCAGCTCACGCTCCAGTCACTGGGGGCGGGTGGGGTGCGTGTCTTCCTGGCTCCGGCGGGCGGAGCGGAGGCGTACCTCGCCTCGCCCGAGGAGCTGGTGGTGGGCGTGGGCGCTCTGGCCTGCTTCGGGCTGGTGGAGCTGGGCTACCTGTGCGCGCTGGCGCTGTGCCTGGGCGCCTCGGGCGAGGCGCTGAGCCGGCCCGGTCCGGTGCCCGGCTTCGACGAGGCGGCGGTGGAGGCCTTCCGCGCGGTGCCCGCGTCGCTCGCCGCCTCGCGCGTGCTGGCGCACCTGTCGCCCGAGGTCCGGGGCTCGGATCCCTCCGGGCTGGACGTGGGGGCGGTGCTGCGCGACGACCCGGCCTTCCACGCGGTGGCGCGCGCGGCGCTGGAGAGCGTGTAAGGTCGAAAGGTCATGCCGCTCTCGCGACGTCCGCTCTTGCTGCCCCTGCTCACGTTCGTGGCCTCCGCGTGTGTGGCGGAGACGGTGTACCCAGGGGACGTGGTGGTGGGCCTGTTCGGCTTCCACGCGCAGGCGGACTGGTCGCGCACGGACTGCGACGCGGGCAGCCCGGACTTCGGCCGGCTCGTCGACGGGGGCTTCGAGTTCTCGGGGAGCTTCTCGCGCGACAGCGTGGATGGGGGCGCGTGGCTCACGGTGAATGGCTTCCCGCGCTCGGCGACCTATGATCCGGCGACCCAGCGCTACGTGTCCGTCCAGCGCTCCGGGGCTCCGCTGCCGAGCTGTGGCGAGACGTGCCAGGGCGCGCAGATGGAGGAGACGTTGTCGGTGGTGGTGCTCAGCGACAGCCAGTCCGGGGCGATGGGGAGCCGGTGCGCGAACCTGCCCACGGACGGAGGGCTGCCGGAGGGCTCGGCGCCCGGCCCCACGGTGAACGGGTATGACGCCGCGCGGGCCTGTGGGAGCCTGAAGGTGACCTTCCTCCCGGGCACGAGTGGGGTCTGCACTTGCACGACGTCGTGCACGGCGGTGTACGGCGTGGAAGGAGAGCGGCGTTTCAATGCGGGCCAGTAAGAAGAAGGCGGTGGTGTTGCTGTCGGGCGGGCTGGACTCGACGACCTGTCTGGCCATGGCGAAGGCGGCGGGCTTCGAGCCGGTGTGCCTCGCGGTGGCGTATGGACAGCGGCACGCGGTGGAGCTCGAGCGGGCGCGCGGGGTGGCCCAGGCGCTGGGCGTCACGGACTTCCGGGTGGTGACGGTGGACCTGCGGCAGGTGGGCGGCTCGGCGCTGACCGCGGACATCGACGTGCCCAAGGATCGGCCCGAGGAGGAGATGTCCCACGGCATCCCCGTCACCTACGTGCCGGCGCGCAACGCGCTCTTCCTCTCGCTGGCGCTGGGGCTGGCCGAGTCGGTGGACGCGAGCGACCTCTACATCGGGGTGAACGCGGTGGACTACAGCGGCTACCCCGACTGCCGGCCCGAGTTCATCCGCGCCTTCGAGGCCATGGCGGTGCTGGCGACGAAGGCGGGCGTGGAGGGCACGCGCTTCCGGGTGCACGCGCCGCTGTCGGGGATGACCAAGGCGGACATCATCCGCGAGGGCGTTCGGCTGGGCGTGGACTACGGGATGACGCACTCCTGCTACGACCCGGACGAGCAGGGCCGGGCGTGCGGGCGGTGTGACAGCTGCTCGCTGCGGCGCCGGGGCTTCGAGCTGGCGGGAGTGCCGGACCCCACGCGCTACACGACGGGAGCCTGAGCCATGGGTGGACTCGCGAACGGGGTGCTGGGGCTGTGGCTCGCCGCGGCGGGCTCGCCGGTGGTGGACGCCACCGAGGTGGTGGAGGACCTGGTGGTGGACATGCGCTACGCCACCCCGGACAACTTCCTGAAGCAGAAGGTGTACCCGGACGGCGCCCGGTGTCTGTTGTTGCCCCAGACCGCCGAGCGCTTGAAGAAGGCGGCGGACACGCTGCGCGCCCAGGGCTACCGGCTGAAGGTCTACGACTGCTACCGGCCCATCGCGGTGCAATGGCAGATGTGGAAGATCATGCCCAAGCCGGGCTACGTGGCCAACCCCAAGAAGGGGGGCAATCACAACCGGGGCGCGGCGGTGGACCTGACGCTGGTGACGGCGGACGGGGCCGAGGTGGAGATGCCCACGCCCTTCGACTCCTTCGAGCGCGCGGCGCACCACGGCTACCAAGGGGGCACGAAGGCCTCGCGCGAGCACCGGGAAATCCTCCGCGCGGCCATGGAGGGCGCGGGCTTCAAGCGCAACGCCATGGAGTGGTGGCACTACGACCTGCCGGGCGCCACGAAGCTGCCGGTGCTGGATGTTCCCTTTTCCGCGAAGTAACGACACGCGAGCGCCCGGGCCCGCCGGGAGGGACTAAGAGGTCGGGATGATCGACGACCTCTGGTACAAGAACGCCATCATCTACTGCCTGGACGTCAAGACGTTCATGGACTCCAACGGCGATGGCGTGGGGGACTTCGAGGGCCTCACCCGCCGCCTCGGCTACCTGGCCGGCATGGGCATCAACGCCCTCTGGCTGTTGCCCTTCAACACCTCCCCCATGCGGGACAACGGCTATGACATCTCCGACTTCTACGGCATCCAGCCCAGCCTGGGGTCGCTCGGGGATTTCGTCGACTTCACCCACGAGGCGAAGAAGCACGGCATCCGCGTCCTCATGGACCTGGTGGTGAACCACACGTCGGACCAACACCCCTGGTTCAAGTCCGCGGTGAGCGATCCCCGCTCCCGCTACCGCGACTGGTATCTCTGGTCGAAGACGAAGCCCGCGGGCGCCGACGAGGGCATGGTCTTTCCCGGCGTGCAGAAGACCACCTGGACGCGCCACCCCAAGGCCCGCGAGTACTACTTCCACCGCTTCTACGAGTTCCAGCCGGACCTCAACACCTCCCATCCCGACGTGCAGGAGGAGATCCGCCGCATCGCCGGCTTCTGGTTGGAGCTGGGCGTGTCGGGCTTCCGGATGGATGCCGTCCCCTTCGTCATCCAGCGCGATGGCGCCAGGGCCTCGCATGACCTGCACTACCAGATGCTGCACGACCTGAGGACGTTCCTGCAGTGGCGCGCGGGGGACGCCATCCTCCTCGCCGAGGCCAACGTGGTGCCGAAACGCAACGTCGACTACTTCGGCGACGAAGGTGACCGGATGCACATGATGTTCAACTTCCTGGTCAACCAGAACGCGTTCCTCGCCCTGGCCAGCGCCGACACGCGCCCCCTCGTCAAGGCGCTCGAGAGCACCCGCATCACCACGGAGACCTCGCAGTGGGCGCACTTCATGCGCAACAACGATGAGCTGGACCTCGGCCGGCTCACCGAGCCCCAGCGCCAGCTCGTCTTCGAGGAGTTCGGCCCCGAGCCGCGCATGCAGGTGTACGAGCGCGGCCTGCGGCGCCGGCTCGCGCCCATGTTCTCCGGGGACCGCAGGCGCCAGGAACTGGCCTACAGCCTCATGTTCACCCTGCCGGGTACGCCCGTGCTGCGCTACGGCGACGAGATCGGCATGGGCGAGGACTTGTCGCTCAAGGAGCGCGCCGCCGTGCGCACGCCCATGCAGTGGTCCACCGAGCGCAACGCGGGCTTCTCCTCCGCGAGGAAGACCTTCCTGCCCGTCATCTCCGAGGGCCCCTTCGGCTACCCGCGGGTGAACGTCGCCGACCAGCGCCGGGATCCCAACTCCCTGCTCAACTGGACCGAGCGCATCATCCGCGCGCGCAAGGAGTGCCCCGAGATCGGCTGGGGCACGTGGCGCGTGCTCAAGACGGGCTCGCCCCAGGTGCTCGCGCTGCGCTACGACTGGCGCAACAACGCCGTGGTGTTCCTCCACAACTTCGATGCGAAGAGCCGCACGGTCACCTTCGGAGCGGGGAGCGAGGACGGCAAGCTGCTCGCCAACCTCCTCTCCGGCGACTCCTCCCAGTCCGACGGGCGGGGTCAGCACCGCGTGGAGCTCGAGGGCTACGGCTACCGGTGGTTCCGCGTGGGAGGACTCGACTACATCCAGCGGCGCACGAAGTAGCTCACCGGCGGCGGGGCAGGGACTGCTCCATTCCCCGGAGGATGAGCTTCAGGCCCCGCTCGAAGCGATCGTCGAACCCCGTGAACAGCTCCTCGCCCGCGCGCTGCGCCGGTACACGGGACGGTGCAACCCCTTTGGGGCACCCCCTGTCGTGGCCGCCCTCGCTTGAGGAGAGAGGCAGGACGTTGGGGCGTATTGACAGCGGCTGCGCCAGGTTCAGCACCACGCCTGCTGGGGTGGTCCCCGGGCCGGGGCCCGCTTCAGAGCCTGCGTGGGAAGTCCCAGGTGCTCCAATATCGAGCGCACCTCAGCGGGGGCCGTCACATACGTCAGCAACGCTTGCAGGAGTCCCCGGATATAAGGATGGCGGCTGCGGCCGCTCAGCACATCCGTCGATCCGGTTTCGACGATCTTGCCGGAGTGCATCACCTAGATCCGGTCCAAATACTTCTCGACGACACCGATGTCGTGAGAGACGAGAATGACCACCATGTCGTTGGGTAGCCGAGCTTTCGCTGCTTCTGGAGGGCTGGGTGGAGAGGAGACACTCCTGCTCCCGGTAGCCAGCGACGACGCATAGGACGAATGGGATGCCTGTCAAGGGGGATGACTGGTGCACCGTATCGAGTAGCCTGCCAGCATGGGGACGACACCAAACGACGGCGAGGCGGAAGGCCGCGTGGGAATCATCAACTGGGATGGCTCGTCCGCGGTACGGCTGCGCGCCACACGAAGCACCGCCGAGCAGAACATCCTCCAGACGCTGCCCTTCAACACGCACGTCCAGGTCATCAGGCGCTATGCCAACGGGTGGTCCTACATCTCCACCCCAGATGGGCTTCATCGCCTCCGGATACCTTTGGACCCACCTCCCTGAACCGGGCGCGCGGTTACACCGAGTGGAACCGGGCACTTCCGGCACGGCTATTGCCATCGCCGAGACGTATTACGACGACGTCGCTGAGCAATGGGGCCAGGATCTGCGCTTCTATGTGAATGTCCTCGCCTATGCGAATCGAATCCCGGTGCCTGCGAGCACGACCGGATGGCGCGAGGTCCACTTCAACCATGGCACGTTGATCTGGATCCCGAGTCGTCGCTACGCCCAGTCCCTTCTGGGCGTCGTCAACTCCGGGTCCATCTCGCACAACTTCGCCACGAGCATTGCCTCCTCGGCCGTTCGAATCGGGCAACTCTGGGATGATTTCGGCCGGGCAATCGCTTTGTCGGTGCGCTATCTGCGTGACGGGAGTTCGCTGAGGCCGTCGCGCTCCTGCTGAGCGCCCTCATGGAAGGGCTGCTCATGCTAGCGGCTTCTCGTGGTGTGATTTGGATGGTGAGGACGCTGCGCGGAACCGCAACCGGCCGCGCCATCGGTGAGGCCCGGATGGCGGAATGGTTCAACGAGCGCCTCGATGCCTTTCGGGAGAAGCGTGGCGGACGTCCCCGGGATGTCCTGGGCCGCTTCTACCGAGGAGTGGAACTCGTCGAGCAAACCTCCAAGGGAAAGGAGAAGCCCAACGGGGAGTTCGATGGCGTCGACATGAACAGCAAGCTGTTCATTGAATACAAGGCGACCCGGGATCTCCATCGCAAGAATCCACGCACGGGCCAGGTCCAACAGACCCCGGCCGAGTGGGCCGAAAAGCAGATTCGAGCCAAGACCGAGAAGCGTATCCAGTCCCTTCTCCACGATGCGGTCAGGACTCGATCGACAGTGAATGGCTCGACCCAGGTGCCAACCCTCGCGGAGATTCGAGGCTTCCGGCGCATCCAGTTTCGCATTGATGGTGACACGCCAGCACTGCGCACAGCCGTGGCGCAGGCGCTCAATACCCTCCGTGCGAATCACTCGGGATGGATGTTCGAGGTACGTTTTGGTGTCAACCTGCTCCTGCCGCCTCTCCCCGACTGGGCGACTGCGGGACATTGATCGCGGAGACTCCTGATGTCCGTGGCGATCCTCATTGAGTTCAAGGCACCAGACCGGGAGGAACTCTATATCCCGGTGGCCGCCCAGGGGGTGTACAGCACCGAGTGGGTCCCCATGGCGAGGAAGCTCGGCCTCCAATGGTTACCGCTGTTCCGCACCGGAAGCCCCGTGGACGTGGAAGACCTGCCCATTGTGGTCGATGAGATCCGACAGTTACGCGCCGCACTGTCGGTCGATCCCAGGAAGGCAGCACTCCTGGAACGTATCGATTTCATCCTCGAAGCCCTCGACGAGGTGAAACCCGAGGAGATCGCCAGTGTCTTCATCGGGTGAATCCCTGGCTCGATTCATGCGCCTTCCCAACCCAGTGCGAACATCCTGCGGAGCAGCCCGGCCCAATCCACCCGCGCCGTCCTCTGCTTCCCCTCGGGAACGGACTAGGAGGAGGCCGACAGGCCCGCCTCGATTCCCCGGAGGATGAGCTTCAGGCCCCGCTCGAAGCGATCGTCGAACCCCGTGAACAGCTCCTCGCCCGCCGCCCGGGCGAGCGGGAGCCGCTCACCGTCGATGCGCTCGGCCCGCTGCTCCACGTCGTAGCCCGGGTCGCGCTCGCCCGGCATCGGCTGCACCGCCTGCTCCTCGATGGTGAAGCCCACCGTGTAGTTGTAGACCGTGGAGAAGCCGCACACCGCGTCGCGCACCGAGCTGCCGGCATCCACCAGCCCGCGCAGCAAGGCGTCCATGGTCTCGTAGATGGTGCCGTCGGTGAGCCGCGTGCCGCTGAACACCTTCGCCCCGTCCCGATAGCCCAGCATCATCCGCCGCATGCCCCGGGCCATCTCCGCCAGGTTCTCCTCCCAGCCGCGCTGGGGCTGCGCGGGCTTCGCCTTTCCGAGCTGCTCGCGCAGCATCGTGGTGGCCATCTCGTCGAGCAGCTCCTGCTTGTTCTTGAAGTGCCAGTAGAGCGCCGGGGCCTGCACGTTCAGCTCGCCCGCGATCTTCCGCAGCGTCAGCCCCTCCAGCCCCACCTCGTTGAGCACCCGCAGCGCCGTCTCCACCACCCGTGCTCGGTCCAGTCGCGTCGCCACCTGGCTTCTCCTCCGGCTCGCGAGCTTGACAGCTTAACGACGTTAAATTACCACTTAACGTCGTTAAATTGGCCGAGGGAGAGGCACATGGCGCATCAAGGAACGGTTCAGGTTCTCATCGTGGGTGCGGGGCCCACCGGGCTCACGCTGGCGTGTGATCTGCTGAGGCGGGGCGTGGCCTGCCGGGTCATCGACAAGGTGGCCACCCCCTTCGCGGGCTCGCGGGGCAAGGGGGTGCAGCCACGCAGCCTGGAGGTGCTCGAGGACCTGGGCGTGCTCGATGGGGTGAAGGCCCTGGGCGCGGCGCCCTATCCGCCGCTGCACGCCTACAAGGGCAGCCAGGTCGTGTGGAAGGGCCTCATGCACGAGCACCGGGAGCCCTCGCCCGACGTGCCCCATCCCCTCCCGTTGATGCTCCCGCAGTACCTGATGGAGGAGGCGCTGCGGGCGCGGCTCGCCGCGCTGGGCGGGCGGGTGGAGTTCGCCACCGAGTTGAGCGCGTTCGAGCAGGACGGCGAGGGGGTGACGGCCACGCTCGTCTCCCCGGAGGGCGCACCCGAGCGGGTCCGGGCGCTCTACCTGGTGGGCGCCGATGGGGGGCGCAGCCTCGTGCGCAAGCGGCTCGGGGTGCCCTTCGAGGGAGAGACGCGCGAGGAGGACCGGATGTTGATCGCCGACCTCCATGTCGACGGGCTGGATCGCGAGTCCTGGCACATGTGGTCGGAGCTGGAGACGCGCACGCTCAAGGTGGGCCTGTGCCCGCTGGCCGGCACGGACGTCTTCCAGCTCATGGCCCCGCTGGCTCCCGGCGAGGTGCCGGAGCAGTCGGAGGAGGGAGTCCAGCGGCTGTTCAACGCGAGGTCCGGCCGCTCGGACCTGCGGCTGCACGGGGTGCGCTGGCTGTCGGTGTTCCGGACCAACATCCGGCTGGCGGAGCGCTACCGGGTGGGCCGGGTGCTGCTGGCCGGTGACGCCGCGCACGTGCACCCGCCGGACGGTGGGCAGGGCCTGAATACCGGCGTCCAGGACGCCCACAACCTGGGCTGGAAGCTGGGCGAGGTGCTCGCGGGCGCCCCGGAGGCCCTGTTGGACACCTATGAGGAGGAGCGGCTGCCCGTCGCCGCCCAGGTGCTCGGCCTCAGCACGCGGTTGCATCAGCGCGGAGTCCGGAGCGATGCGAACGCCCCCCAGCGCGACGCCGAGACGCAGCAGCTCGGGCTGCACTACCGGGAAGGTCCCCTCTCCCGGGACGAGCGCTCCGTGAGGGGACGCGTCGAGGCGGGAGACCGCGCCCCGGACGCGCCCTGCCACGATGCCACCGGCAATCCCATCCGCTTGTTCGACGTGTTCCGCGGACCGCACTTCACGCTGCTGGCCTTTGGCTCCCTCCCCGGAGACACCGTCGCCGGGCTCGAGGCGCGGTATGGCTCGAAGGTGCGCGTGCGCGCCGTGGTGCCACCGGGAGGAGGCTCGGGGAGGCACGTCCTCGTCGACACCCACGGCCATGCGCGCCGGGGGTATGACCTCGAGGGCCCCGCGCTCGTGCTGGTGCGCCCGGATGGCTACCTCGGACTCGTCACGCCGGGCCTTGGCACGGAGCGCGTGGATGACTACCTCGCCGGGGTGCTTGCTCCCTCGCTCCGCCGGGGAGCCGTGGCCTCCGGGTGAGCGGTGTGGGTGCTCCCCGTGCCGATGTCCGACAGACAGTGGTGAGGAGGGCACGTTGTTTCCTGGCGGCGCTTGGACGATCCTCTCGTGCCACCCTCAGGAGTCCACCCGATGTCCCCGCGAAACTTCGTGAAGCAGGCCCTGCCCTGGGTCGCGCTCGTCCTGGCGATCGCCGCCCTCGGCTACACGTGGAGGTGGGCCCTCTCGAAGTCCTCCGAGCGCCAGCGGATGCACCACGCGTTCAGCACCGGCACCACGAACTACATCTTCAGTCTGTGCCCGAGCACCCCGCTCGCGGAGACCGAGCCCCGGTGGGCGAGCGACATGCGCGGGCGCTGTATGGTGACCCAGCCCACCTGGGGCACCGCGCAGCAGGGCGGCGCCCGCACCGAACTCGACATCGAGAAGGGCTCGACGTGGCAGTCCGTCCAGCTGCTCTCCCGGCTGGTGCTGGAGATCTCCCCGGGCAAGATGCTGTCGCTCTTGTCGCTGGTGGTCATCTCGCTGGCGGGCACCCTGGGCGTGCAGCGCAAGGGCTGGCTGGAGCGTCAGGGCCTGAGCCTGAGCATCACGCGGGGGGCCGCCGTGTCCATGCTCACCGTCGTCCTGGTGGCGCTGAGCGTCTCGCTCGTGCTGCTCGACGAGCAGGAGACGCTGTCCATGTGCCAGGTGACGGGCGGCACCTACGCCAACCTGCTCTCCGTGGACGCGCGCTGTTCGCAGCAGACGATGCTGTTGCGCGAGACCCAGGAGAAGCTCGAGCAGAAGAAGGGCGAGCTGGACGCGCGTGCCGAGGAGCTGGAGGAGCTCAAGCGGGAGATCGCCTCGCTCGGGGTGATGCGTGACGCGCTGGGCTCGTTCAAGACGGAGCTGCAGAGCCAGAGCGAGAGCACCCAGCAGCTCATCCGCGCCGTCACGGGTGCCACGCTCGAGGGCATCAGCAAGGCGTTGGACCCCATCCACGCGGACGTGAAGGGGCTGGACACGTCGCTCAAGACGGACTTCAGGAAGGGCCTGCGCGGCGAGCTGCAGGAGGACATGACGTCCCTGGTCCGGGCCGAGTTGAAGACGGCGCTCCAGGGCGAGCAGCTCCAGGAGCTCATCCGGCGCGAGGTGCGGGAGGCGGTGCGCGCGGACGTGCGCGAGGTGGTGCGAGGCGAGCTGCGCGAGTCGGTGAAGACGGTGCTGGCGGCGAGCCCCGCGGTGCTTCCCCCGGCCCCGAAGCCCGAGACGAAGACACCGGCGCGCACGAACGTCACCGCCGCTTCCTCCAACAAGCCCGCCACCCCCGGGCGCAAGCCGTCCCCGCCGCCCGCTCCGTCCAAGCGCTGAGTTCCGAGGGAGGGGGAGCGCCCGGGCGCGGCGCGTTCACGCCGCGAGGCCCGCCCAGGTGCTCAGCGCGTCTGGCGCCGGTGTACGCCCTGCTCGCTCAACTTCCGGGCGAGGTCGCGCGCGGCCTCGAGCTCGAAGGGTTTGCGGATCCACAGCAGATCCGAGCGGCCCACGCGCTGGGCGACTTCATCCCGGGAGATGTCGGAGAAGGCACTGCAGATGGCCACCTCCAGCCGGGGGTCCTTCTCCAGCATGTGCAGGATGGTCTCCAGCCCGTCCCAGCCGGGCGGCATGCGCATGTCGACGAGGGCGAACGTGTAGGGCCGGTCCTCCTCCAGGGCGCTGATGACCTTCTGGTAGCCCTCCATGCCCTGCGAGGCGGTGTCGATGGCGAAGCCCGCGTCCGCGGGCGCGGCGGGCGGGGTGGCCCCGAAGAGCTTCTTCTCCAGGTGATCCAACGACGAGGGGGCGGTGCGGGTCCCCAGCACCCGGCGCCAGACCTTGAGGATGGCCGGGTCATCGTCGACCACCAGGATGCGCCGCTGGCCCTGCCCCTCGGTCCTGGGCCCGCTCGACGCGGTCGGCGGACGCACCCCCGCGCCCGGAAGCCCGGGAGGGGAAGCGGCCATCCAGGATAATGGATCGGGGCGCCAGGGGAGCGGAGCCGTCGGGGTGCTGCTCATCGGCATTGGGTTGTCCTCCCAGCCATTCTACGTGGGTCCAGAAAAGGTGGAAGACACCGCTTTCATGCTCCTACTCCTTCCGAGGGGCCGGAGGGCGCTTGCGGTGCCCGTGGTCCGGGGGAAGGCGCGGAGGCCAGGCGAGCGGTGGAGGTCCAGGTCCTTGCTCATGCCTGGCAGATCCTCGTGTTGTTCGAGGAACCCATCTCCAGGCACTTCGGCCGCGCCTCGTAGCAGTCGAGGCTCGTGGCGCAGCGCCGCACGCACTCCTGCTCGTCCGGGTGGCAGATTTCGGAGTCGAGGCAGTCCTGGTCTTCCCGGCATGACAGGTCCACCGAGGCGCAGGCCGTCCCCCACAGGCCCAGCGCGCTCAGGGCGACCCTCATCCACGCCATCGTCCGAAGCTGCATGCTCGACTTCCTCCCGAGGGGCCTCTGTCCGCGGGGCGGACACCTCCGCCGCCCCGTGCACCGGCCGGGTCTTCCGCTTCCCGGTCCCGTTCGCGGTAGCCCGCCGTTCTCGCATACCTCGCCGCCCAAGTCTTCGGGGAATCCCCGGCTGCTCGATTCCCGAGCCGGCTCGGGGAGAAGACAAACATGCCCACGCGGGAAACTTTCCCGTGGCACGGGCCGGCCACCGCGTCAGCGGATGTGCTGACGCAATGTCCCACTTTGTGCCGTGCCGAACCACATGGAAACCCCGACACCTCTTTTTCCGAGAATGGAGAATGCTCTCGATGAATTCGACTCGGATGAGGTGGAACACCGCGCTGTTGTCGGCGGGTCTCGTGCTGGCCTCGTGTGGAGGAACCCTGGAGGAGGTGGAGTCCGGCGCGTCCGAGACGAGCACGCTCGCCTCGGAGCTGAACTCGCCCATCTACGACCGGGCGCGGGCGTTCGCCGCCGCCAATCCCAAGCGGGACGGCGGGACGTGGGACCAGTGGTGTGGCTCGTTGATGGTGCGCTTTGGCCAGCTGCCCGACTCCGCCGTCCGGCCCTCCGCCATCGAGGCCTACCGGGCCTCGACGATCCTCTCGAGGGACCCCGCGCAGGCGCCCACCGGCGCCTTCCATTGGTGGAACATCGGGGCCTACGGCCATGTCGGCGCCGACCTCAATGGCGGAGGCTCGACGGTCTTCATGGCCACCCGGAAGCTCGCCCAGTCGTGGGGAGACGCCATCGGCGTCAACAGCGTCTCCGGCTACACGAGCGTGGCGGGTGCGCAGTACCTCGGCTGGTCCATGGACTACGCGGGGGGCCGGATCGCGGGGGGTGGAACGCCTCCGGGGGGCGGCGGTGGCGGGGGCCTGCCCCAGACGACGACCGAGCAGGACGGCATTCCGGGCGTCATCTATTACAAGCGCATCCAGACGGTGGGCCGGCGCGACTTTGGCTATACCGGTCCCATCGATGGCGTGACGGGGCCCCAGACGGAGAAGGTGCGCGTGAGAATCACCGCGCGCGAGCTGAACAACCGGGGCACGCCCCGCACCTCCGCGCAGGAGGATGGGGTTCCCGGGTCCATCTACTGGCGCCGCGTCCAGACGGTGGGCCGGAGCTTCGGCTACACCGGTCCCATCGATGGCATCCCCGGCCCGAACACCTACAAGGCCGAGCACAAGATCGCCGCCTACGCGGTGAACCGGGCCTTCTGACGCACCTTTCCCTCCGAGTCCCGCCGGAGGGACTCGGAGGCTCCTGGGCGGGGGCTCTACAGGGTCGCGTTCAGCTCCAGGATGGGGAGCTTCGGCGACATCACGTCCGGGTATTTGATGCCCGCGCCGGTGTTGAGCAGGAGCACGCGTTGGCCCGCGTCCAACCACCCCTCGCGCAGCAGCTGGCGCGCGGCGCCCACGAGCGCGGCGCCCTCGGGGCAGATGAAGGCGCCCTCCTGGCGGCTGATCTGCTCGAGCCCCCACAGCGTGTCCGCGTCGGACACGGCCACGCAGGTGCCACCCGTCTCGCGCACCGCCTGGAGCACGAGGAAGTCCCCGAGCGCCTTGGGCACGCGGATGCCCTGCGCCACCGTGGACGCGTTCTCCCACTTCTCCGAGACGTCCTTGCCCTCGCGGAAGGCCTTCACGATGGGCTGGCAGCCCTCGGCCTGCACGGCGACGAGCTTGGGAAAGCGCACGCTGTCCGGCAACCAGCCCAGCTCGCGCATCTCCAGGAGGGCCTTGTAGATGCCGATGATGCCCACGCCGCCGCCGGTGGGGTAGAGGATGACGTCGGGCAGGCTCCAGCCGAGCTGCTCGGCGATCTCGTAGCCCATCGTCTTCTTGCCTTCGATGCGGTAGGGCTCCTTGAGCGTGGCGGCCTCGAACCAGCCGTGCGCCTTGGCCGAGCGGCCCACGATGGCGCCCGCGTCGGTGATCTGCCCGCGCACCATATAGGCGTGGGCGCCCACGGCCGTGGCCTCCAGCACGCTCATGGCGGGCGCGTCCGTGGGCATCACCAGGGTGACGGAGATGCCCGCGCGCGCGCCGTAGCTCGCCCAGGCGCCGCCCGCGTTGCCGTTGGTGGGCATGGCGAGCGCGGTGACGCCCAGCTCCTTGGCCCGGCTCACCCCGGTGGCGGCGCCCCGCGCCTTGAACGAGGCGGTGGGGTTGAGCCCCTCGTCCTTCAACCACAGGTCGGGCAGGCCCACGGAGGCGCCCAGCCGGGGCAGGGGAAACAGCGGCGTCATGCCCTCGCCGAGCGTGATGAGGTTCTTGTCATCGCGCAGCGGCAGCAGCTCGCGGTAGCGCCACAGGGAGGACACGCGGCCGGCGAGATTCGCGGGGCGCACCGCGCGGGCGACGGCCTTCAGGTCATAGCGCACGAGCAGCGGACCACCGCACGTGCACAGGTTCTGCAGCCGGTCCGCGTCATGGGTCTGGTGGCAGCGCGAGCACTCGAGATGGGAGAGGAAAGACATGGCCGTGTCTTATTCCCTTCCGGCGCGGATCTCGAACTCGGAAGAGAAGGTGGCTCCGGGGGCCACGCTCAGCAGCCCCTCGCCGGTGCGGAGCGCGCCGCCGGGCGCCGTCCACGGCTCCACGCAGACGAAGTTGCGGCCCGTGAGCGTCCACACCACCACCGTGGTGAAGCTCTCGCTCCAGGACAACACCACCGGCCGCAGCCCGGGGCCGCGATGGAGCGTGGTGCCCGGCCGGGAGTGGTCGAGCAGGTGCATGTCCACCTCGGTGCCGGTGAGGTCCAGGCCGGAGAAGGTGGCGGGCGCCCCGGTGCGGTTGTCCCAGGCGCGCGTGGCGTCCGTGTCGAGCCGCGTGACGGCCTTGTTCGCCTGGGGCACGTGGAAGTACGGGTGGTAGCCCAGGTGCAGGGGCATGGGCCGGGTGTCGAGGTTCTCGGCGGCGAAGTCCAGGCGCAGCGCGCCGCCCGAGAGCGTCACGGTGAGGCGCGCCTCGAAGCGCCAGGGAAACTCGCGCAGCGTCTGCTCGGAGTGTCCGAGCACGAGCTCCGCGCGTGCGTTCTCCCGGTGACGCACCTCCCAGGCCAGGTCCCGGGCGAAGCCGTGGCGGCGCATCGTGTAGTCGCGGCCCTCGGCGGGGTAGGTACCCCCGGCAAGGACTCCGGGAGAGGGGAAGAGCACGGGGATGCCACCCCGGACGTTCTTGCCGGGGTCCGCCAGGGTGCTCGCGTCGAGGAAGAGCAGTTCCTCCCCTCCGACGGTGAAGCGGCTGACGAGCGCTCCACGTTCCGGGACGATCTCGGCGACGCAGTCGCCATCCTTGAGCAGCACCGTGTCCTCCTCCTGCATGGGAGGGCGCGTCCTACCCCAGGTGCCGCGGGGATTCACGGGGCCCGTGGGCCAAGTGCTTCCCACATGTCAGGACGGTCCAACCGCGGGCTCACGACGGGGCGCCTCCGTGGCGGCGCCGGCGCGGCATGAGCTGGGCGGCATGGCGCTCGGGCTCGCGGTAGAGCGCGTAGAGCCGGCCGACGATGGCCTCCGCCAGGCGCGAGTGGAACCAGGCGGGGCCTCCGAGCCGCTCCTCGGCCTCCGGCGTGAGGCGCACGCGCTGGGCGCCCTCGGGCGGCTTGCCCAGGCCCGCGAGTGGATCCTGTCGCGCGAGCAGCTTCGCCACGCCGCGCTCGCCGATGCGGTGGTCGCTCATCGTCTCCCCTTCCAGCCCCGGGACGATGACCTTGAGCGAGACGACGGAGTGGTTCGTGGGCGACATGTCCGCCACGAGGATGTCGAAGCCCGCCTGGGTGAGCTTGCGCACGAGCACGTCGCCGCGTTGCCGGGCGTCGCCGGGGTTCGGGCTGGTGGGCAGCGAGGCGAAGGGCACCCGGCCGCGCTCGGCGAGCACCCGCTGCTCCATGAGCGAGCGCATCTGGGTCGCGGAGAGCTGGGTCCAGTCGGCCATGGCCTGCAGGGCGCGGGGCTCCTCGTCCTCCAGCTCGAGGTAGGGCAGGAAGCGGTTCATGTACCCCGGAGGGGCGAGCTTCTCCGCCAGCTCCAGGGGACCGTGGGCGAAGGCCTTGCGCGTGCGCGACCCCGCGTACTCCAGCAGTGCCCTGCGCAGCGCCCACTCTCGATCCAGGTCCGCCGCCTCGCCGCACGCCGTGAGGGCCATGGGCTGGTCGCGCAGCGCCGGGTCGCGACCCACCACGTACAGGCCGACGAGCCCGAAGTCCGTGCAGGCCAGCTTCGGAATGACTTCGATGCCCACGCGCTCGTAGTGAGCGAGCAGCAGCTGGAGCTCGGGGCCGAGGGCGGCGTCCTTCAGGTCGAGCACCACGCCTTGATCGAGCGCGCGGGAGCGCAGGCCGTTGCCGTCGCGCTGGAACAGCTCGAGGATGGCGTGGGTCAGGGCCTGCTCGTGGGTGAGGCCCGCGCCCTGGCCGTGGGTGATGGGGGGGATGAGGGGCGTGCGGCCCTCGAGCTGCCCGCTCCTGGTGGCCACCCATTCCTCGGGGATGAGCACCTTCTCCCCGGTGGTCAGCCGCGTCACCGTCACCCACGTCAGCTCCATGTCCGCGTGGTAGGGGCTGCCCGCGGGGAGGCACAGCTTCAGCGGATCCACCACGCCGGAGGGACCGCGGGTGCGCGCCAGCTCGCGGTAGGTGCCCTTCTCGCGTGCGTGTGCCCGGAGCGCGGTCTCGGTGAAGACGCTCTCGGCCAGCTTCCCGAGCGCGCCGGCCTCGGCCTCATCCTGGGTGGCGCCGTGACCATGGGTGGCGAACTGCGTGCCGGTCTTCAGCCGCAGGCTCGCGGCCACCGCCGGGATGCCCACGCGATCGATGGGATCCGCGCGGAACATCTCCAACTCGCCGGGCGGAAAGGCCGCGCGGTAGGCTTCACACGCTTCCTGCAGACTCTTCTTCGCGCTCATGACAACTCCTTCAGGGCAAGGGGCCGGGTGTGCGGCTCGCCCGACAGCAGCCGGTCGAACGGGGCCAGGGCCTGGGCGCGGGTCCGCACGACTCCAGGGTTGTGCTCAGGGGGAGAGGCCCACCGCGGCGAGCACCGCGTTCTCGTAGGCCCGCATGGGCCCGTCTTGGATGAACTCCAGGTCCTCCAGCGCCTGTCGCGGGGTGAAGCCCGCGGCGCGCGCGTGCACCTCCATTTCCAGTAGCCGATCCAGCGTGTTGGCGGCATGGAAGGCGCGGGCCTCGGGCGTGTCGGTATGGGGGAGGAGCCGCCGCGCCTCACGCACGCGGAGGGCGAGCCCGGAGGGGAGCGTGTCGAGCACCTGCTCGGTGATGCGCGCCATGAGGGGCGCCAGGTGCTCCCCGAGCAGCCGGTTCCCGTGGCCGCCCGCGTCGGGCAACACGGCGTTGGAGAGGTGGTGGCTCAACGCGGCCACGAAGGGCCTGGTGGGATCCGCCCCGAAGAGGGGCGAGACGAGCACCGCGGTGACGGCCACCACGTAGCAGTGGTCGGCGTGGCTCTCCGCGGGCAGGAGCACCACCCGCTGCTTGTTGGCGTGGGTGGGACCGGCCCGCGGCTGGCGCACCAGACGCTCCACGAAGGCGGGAGGCTCGGCGCCTACCCACGTGGAGGCCCCGGCGAGCGCGGTGCGCAGCCGATCGCGCAGTCCCGCGTCCACGGGTGCTGTCGCGGCCTCGAAGCCACGGCGCAGCACTCCCAGGATCTGCTCGGGGGAGAGGCCGACGCGGCGCAGGACGTCGAAGTCCATTCCCCCCAACCGCACGGCGCTCAGGGCGAGGGCCGTCTCGCGCAGCGCCAGGATGGCCGGATCCTCGCCCGAGACGAGTGCCGCCCACGCCCGGCGGAAGCCGTGGGCCGCCAGCCCGTCGGGCTGCTCGGGCGTGTGCACGCGTTTGAGGGCCACCAGCTCGCACAAGAGGGAGCGCAGCCCGGCCAGCCGGTTGAGCACCGGGGCCACTTCCAGCGCGGGGTTCTCCATGGCCTAGCTCATCCCCGCCATGACCGTCGTCGCCACGGTTCCACCCGGACCGACCCATGCGACTCCCAGACGCTCCATCCCAGACATGTGCCTGTCCCCCCTGTGGTCACTGCACGAGCGCCCCCTGTGCTTCCCTGGCCGGAACGGACGCCACGCTTTCGAGGCGAGGTGCGTTCAGGTGAGTCCCTATCACTGGGTCATTCCCGGGGGCGTGGGCAATGATTTGGCACGTCTTCGTTATGTCACAAGCCCTGGAAACCAATACGGCTCCTCGAGACGAGGTCCGGGTCTGAAAGTCAAACGAGGGCTCCGCTCATTCTGTCCCGCGGGGTGGTCCCAAGGTGTGAAAGCGGACGGCACGAAGGGTCTTTTCGCGAGTTCGGAGCGTGGGGGCCTGCTCGTGGTCGCGCGATCAGAGGGGCGCACATGCGCATGTCCGGCTTGACGGACGGGAACCAGGTTCGTGTAATCGAGGGTATTCACCTGGGATACGCACTCGAGGGATGCACGGTGTTCTTTCCACGACTTGGACCAACCTGTTCTCGGAAGGGGCTGCCTACGTGGCTTCTCCTCGCCACCGCGGCCACGGTGTCCTTCTGCTTCTCCTGCTCCACGGTGGCCGTTCGCATCCAACCCCAGCAATCCTGGAGTGGACCGCTTGGCAGTGGGTACTCCCGATTCAACCAATCCTGTGGTGCGGCTTGCACCACCCCCGTCAATGCGAGCACCGGCGAGTTCGTCGCGCCCACGGTGACTCGGCTTGGTCCGGTGGTGGAGAAGGTTGTCCAGGTGGCCGAGACCGTTCAGGGTCTGCTCACCGTTGAACGGCTTCTCACCGAGGCGGAGTTCGCCGAAGTCGAAGCCGTCGTGGAGCAGTGCGTCGCCCAGGCTCATGCCGACGTCAACGAGACCTACCAGAAGCAGAAAGGGGGCTTCAAATTCGAGAATGGGAAGTTCCCTAGCGACGCGGAGTGTGGCCGGACCCTGCGCATCGATGAGCAGGGCGAGAAGGTCACCCTCGCCCAGGAACTCGGACTCCTGAAACATGCCGCCGCCTTCGCCTGCATCAGAGACCGTCTACCGCGGACAATCCGCGGTAACTTCTCCACCGAGCCGCGCTACAAAGGGGAGCCCGAGGTCAATGGTGTCGTGCTTACCAACAACAAGGCCAATTCACTCAAGCCGGATCTCGTGGTGCATGCCACGCGGAATGCCACCAATATTCAGTGTGTCTTGGAGTTCAAGTTTCCTTGTTATGAAAGACATAGGCTTGAGCCGATGCGTTCTCCTGGGGTGGTAGCTCAATTGGAAAGCTACATGCGCCTCTCCAAGGATTGCCGGGTGAGCCTCGTGACACCGAGCGGGATCAAACCGTACGAGGGAAAGTGATGGCGAACGGCTACCCCCGATTCCGCCTCCGAGGTATTCCCGAGGTTCGGGTGCTGATGTGCCCTGGAGGAGTTCAGCGCCCCCGGCGACGATTGCTCGCGCGTGACGTATTCCGCATCGTTTTCTACCTGCCGTACGATCACCCTGACATCTCACATGGGGTGAGTCATGCCATCGATTGTTACATGCGCGCCGTGGGGGAGGGACCCAAGACCATCAATTATGTTAGCTTTTCCCATGACGAGGGCTCCGCCTTGACCGCGGAACAATGGGGATGGGTGCGCCTTCTTCTCCACAACACCAGACGCTGGTCCTTCCCGGACGATTACGAGGACTGGAAGCAGAGGGAAATCGAGAAGCGAGGTTTCGAGCGGGGGCTCCTGTTCACGGGGAGTTCTGGCAGCCGGAACGGCTACGAGCTCGAATACAAGGCCCGCATTCCGTGGCGGCCCGATCCCGAGCCAACATCCGTGAGCCTGCTCACGGCGACGCTTCCCACCGAATTCCTCGAACGGCAGGGGCCGGGGCCCGTGCGCCAGTTGGTGCTCGACATGGCCTCCCAACTGCGTTTCGCCTCGGGTCACGCGGGCCTGTCCTTGCGGCTCTATTGGTGGCTTCCGCGAGAGGATGAGGCCCTGCGCGTCGGGCCCCTGCGCTACCCGGGCCTGGATCTCCGGGATGCCTGGCGTCGCGAGGAGTGGATGGGCCTTCAGGTGGATGGCGTCCACTGGCTCAACTTCCTCGGTCCTCACGTCCTCACCCAGCTCGGCGGCGCGAACGCCCTACGCTCCCGGCTGCGGTCCTCGGAGACGACCGTGGTGGCGCTCGACGAGGAGCGCGCCGTGGTCTCCCTGGGCGAGCGACCGGAGGTGGGAGACCTGTCCGTTGGGAAGAGCCTTCCCGCGTATCGTGAACTCGCCCAGGTGCTGGAGCCCTGGCTCGAGCCGTTGGTCCTGCGCCCCTCCGGGGAGGTCGCCGGGCAGACGCGCTACACCTCGCTCCTGCTCACCGAGGACGAGGCACGGCGCTGGTGGAGACGTTTCCTCGACTGAGCCGGCTCCGTGAGCGGATGCCGTGCCCCTCCGCGTTCGCGCTCGGGGCCCGGAGCCACGGGGGGCGGGCGAGTCCTCCTGGCGGCCAGTTGCCTGGCCCTCCTCGGATGTTCCCGCCCGGCCGTCCGCTCTAGCCGAAGAACACCTGGGCGACCTGGAAGAACTCCTGCGGCACCTTCTTGAGCTCGCGCGTGGCCTCGGACAGGTCCACGCTGACGATCTCATTGCCGCGCAGGGCGGCCATCTTGCCGAACTCGCCTTGGGCCACCATGTCGCAGGCGTGCACGCCGTAGCGCGTGGCGAGCACCCGGTCATGCGCCGTGGGCGCGCCGCCACGCTGGATGTGGCCGAGCACCGACACGCGCGTCTCGTAGCCCGTGCGCCGCTCGATTTCATTGGCCAGCAGGGCGCCCACGCCTCCCAGCCGGGGCCGGCCCGCCTCGTCCAGCGCGCCCGAGGTGATGAGCTGCTCCTGGCCCTCGTGCGACAGCTTGATGCGCGTGCCCTCGGCCACCACGACGATGGAGAAGGTACGCCCGGAGGCGTGGCGGTGCTTGATGTGCTCGGCCACGCGCTCCAGGTCCGCGGGCACCTCGGGCACGAGGATCACGTCCGCGCCGCCAGCCAGGCCCGCGTACGTGGCGATCCACCCCACGTGCCGGCCCATCACCTCGCACACGATGACGCGCTTGTGCGACTCGGCGGTGGAGTGCAGCCGATCAATCGCCTCGGTGGCGATGCCCACCGCGGTGTCGAAGCCGAAGGTGAAGTCCGTGCCGTTCAGATCGTTGTCGATCGTCTTGGGCACGCCCACGATGCGCACGCCCTCCTGGGACATGCGCGTGGCGGCCGACAGCGTCCCCTCACCGCCAATGGCGATGACGGCGTGGATCTCATTGCGCTCGATGGCGCGCTTGACGCGCTCCAGCCCGTTCTCGACCTTGAACGGGTTGACGCGGGAGGTGCCCAGGATGGTGCCACCCCGGTGGAGGATGCCCGAGGTGGTCTCCCGGGTGAGACGGAAGTGGTTGTCGTCGAGCAGACCCTTCCACCCATCGCGCAGGCCCATCATCTCGAAACCATGGGCGCTCGCGCGGCGAACGACAGCGCGGATGACCGCGTTGAGGCCGGGGCAATCACCCCCGCCCGTGAGAACGGCGACTTTCATGAACGCGACTTCTAGCTCACCTCCCGCGCGAGTCATCCTCGAAGTTGAGGTGAATTCGCCCGTCCGAGGGGGGGGCCACCAGCCCCGGGGGGGCGGGACCCGGGCCGACCCTACCCACCCCGCCGAGGGTGCCTCGCCCGATGCGATGGGTGACGGGGGACTCGGTGGGCGCTATGCTGGAGCCCTTCCCCAGGCCCCGGTCCTTCCTCCTTGAACGTCCGCGTTTTCTCCTCGGAAGTGGAAGCTGCCGCCGCCTGTGCCGCTCACGTCGCGGCGGCGGTCCGTGAGAAGCCCTCCCTGGTGCTCGGTCTGCCCACGGGACGCAGCCCCCTCAACGTGTACCGGCAGATGGTGGCGCTCCATCAGCGCGGGGAGCTGGACTTCTCCCGGGTGACGACCTTCAACCTGGACGAGTTCCTCGGCCTGCCGCCGGACGACCCATGCAGTCTGCGCGCCTACATGGACCGCCATCTCTTCCAGTACGTGAACCTGGTCCCGGAGCGCGTGCACTTCCTGGACGGCAGCGCGGAGAAGGCCCAGTGGGAGTGCGCCCGCTACGACGCCGCCCTGGAGGCGGCGGGGGGAATCGATCTGCTGCTCCTGGGCATCGGGTCCAACGGGCACGTGGCCTTCAACGAGCCGGGGGACAGTCTCCAGGCGGCGAGCCACCGGGCGAGGCTGTCGCGCGAGACGCGCCAGGCCATGACGCCCATGTTCGGGGATGAGATTTCCCGAGTGCCCATGGCGGCGCTCACGCTGGGGATGGGGGCGCTCTTCAAGGCGCGCCGCGTCATCCTGCTGGCCTTCGGGGTGAACAAGGCGGCGGCGGTGACGGCGATGGTGCGCGGCCCCATCACCTCGCACTGCCCGGCGTCCTTGCTGCAACTGCACGGGCAGGTGGAGGTGTGGGTGGATCCCGAGGCCGGGCACGGCCTGGAGGGCTCGGCGGCCTGATCAGAACTGCCAGTACGGCGTGGTGCCGCTGGCGTACTGGCCGCTGTTCTTGAAGTAGATGTCCACGAAGCAGGAGTCCGAGTAGCCGCCCGGGGTGTAGGGGCCGCTGCACTCCACGCTCTGGCTCGTCCGGTCGAGCCCGCCCGCCGTCGGCGAGCCGCAGACGATCTGCCCCGGGAGATCCCGGTTGTAGAGCGTGTTGTGCATGTTGATGGCGGTCTTGTCCTTACAGGTCGTCACGCAATAGGAGTACATCTTCGTGCCGTCCAGGGACCGGCCGATCTGCTGGGTGACGGTGCAGTTGGCCGCGGTCAGCCCGGTGCGGGTGTAGGTCTGCGTGCCCGTCGTGGGCGTGGGCGGAGTGGCGTAGGACGTCGTGCCGCCGCGCTGCTCGATCGCGCCCGCCTGCTCCGACGACGCCGCGTCCAGCTCCGCGCCGCCACAGCCCATCATCAGCCACATCGAACCCACCGCCAGCGCCACGCTCTTCATGATGCGAACTCCATCCCGAGGAATGACAGGCTGATACAAGAATTCCTGTTTTGAGGCAATTCCATTCCTTATGCTCAGAAGGGCGTGCTTCGGGCGACGGACGCGGTGTGCCACTCGCGCACCCGGCGCAGCAGGCCGAGGAACTCGGAGCGATCCGGCTGGCCGTCCACGGACTCCTCGGCGAGGGTCTCGGCGGTGGCCAGGCTCCACTCCCGGGCCTCGGGAGCGCCCCGGAGGATGTCCGCGGTGCCCGCCACGGCGGCGGCGAAGCGCAGGTTGGAGGAGGCCTCGTCCAGGTGGGCGTGCAGGCTCGCGCGCTCCAGGGGGAAGGTCTGCTCGGCGGCCTCCGCGCCACCGGGCCGCTTGGAGCGCACGCGCACCGTGGCCACGCGCGAGCCCTCGCCGGTGAGATCCACCTCGTACAGGGCGGTGACGGTGTGGCCGGCGCCAATCTCCCCGGCGTCCACCTTGTCGTTACGGAAGTCCCGGTCGGCGATGGCGCGGTTCTCGTAGCCGATCAGCCGGTAGCCGCGCACGGCCTCCGGGTCGAACTCCACCTGCACCTTCACGTCCTGGGCGATGACCTCCAGCGTGCCGGCCAGCCGCTCCTGGAAGACGCGGCGCGCCTCGCGCTCGCTGTCGATGTAGAAGCTGTTGCCGTTGCCCTTGTTGGCCAGGCGCTCCATCAGGTCATCCCGGTAGTTGCCCATGCCCAGGCCGATGGTGGACAGCGTGACGCCCTCCTGCACGTAGCCCTGGATGCTCTCGAGCAGGGCGTCCGGGCTGCGGGCGCCGATGTTGGTGTCGCCATCGGTGAGGACGACGACGCGCGAGACGTTCCGGGGATGGGCGTGGCGCGCCGCGTGGCGGTAGGCGAGCTCCAGCCCGCTGCCCATGGCGGTGCCGCCCCCGGCGCTGAGCGAGTCGATGGCGGAAAAGAGCGTGTCGCGCGCGGAGGCCGGGGTGGGGGGCAGCACGTCGCGCACGCTGCCCGCGTAGGTGACGAGCGCCACGGTGTCCGTCTCGTTGAGTCCGTCCACCATCAGCTTCATGGACTTCTGCGCGAGCGGCAGCTTGTCCGCGGAGTTCATGGAGCCGCTGGTGTCCACCAGGAAGACCAGGTGCGTGGGCTTGCGCTGGCTCTTGGCGATGGTGCGGCCCTGCAGCCCCACCTTCACCAGGTGCCGGCCGCGCGTGTACGGCGAGGGCGCTCCCTCCAGGTCCACGCGGAAGTCACCGTCCGTGGGCGAGGGGTAGCGGTAGCGGAAGTAGTTCACCCACTCCTCCACGCGGATGGACTCCGGCGGAGGCAGGTTGCCCTGGGTGACGTAGCGGCGGAAGAGCGTGTAGGAGGCGGTGTCCACGTCCACCGCGAAGGTGGAGAGGCGATCCTCGCTCGCGCGGGTGAAGGGGTTGGGGCGCTCGGCGGAGTGGGTGGAGCCGGCCACGGCGCGCCCGCTCCCGGCCACCGGGGCGTAGGTGCCGCCTTCCTCGCTGTTGCTGCCGAAGTTGCGCAGGGACTTGCGCGCCAGGGGCGGGGCGTACTCGAGGTCGTTGCCCGCGAGGGACTCCGCGCTCGCGCCCATGAGCTTGCGCAGGTTGTTGCCGAAGAGGGTGACCCCCCCCGCGCCCACCACCAGGGTTCCCATGCACAGGACGACGACGCGCTTCGCGAGGCTCGAGCGTTTGTTCATGCATGCGGAGATCGCACGCTTCGCCTGCTCGCCGCGTCGGTCATCCGGCGGAGATCGGTCAACCGGCCGAGGGTCGGTCACCCGGAGGATGGCGCGCGGTGGAACTCACCGGACGGGCCTGGCGCTTCACGCTGGCCGGAGGAGGCGGTGGAGGCCGGTGGCGCGCGTAGGCGGCGAGCACCTTCTTCACGTAGAACTCCGTCTCGCCGTTGACGGGCACGCGGCCGCGCACGTTGCCGGGGCCCGCGTTGTAGGCGGCCACCGCGAGCGTCACGTTGCCCCGGTAGCGCGCGAGCTGCTCGGCGAGGTAGCGCGCGCTGCCGTCCAGGGCTCGCGCCGGATCGAACGGATCCTCCACGCGCATGAGGCTCGCGGTGGAGGGCATGAGCTGGCCGGGGCCCATGGCGCCCGCGGGGGAGATGCGGTGGGCCTGGGTGTTGGACTCCACCTCCACGACCGCCTCGAGCAGGCCGGGGGGCAGGTGGTGGCGCCGCTCGCTGTCGCGGATGAGGGGCTCGAGCTCGGGGTGTCCCTCGAGCAGGCACTGGGGCCGGTGGCGCGCGTAGGCGGCCAGGGCGTGGGCCTTCTCCGAGAGGAAGGACACCGAGAGGGGGGACACGGTGGTGTCGCCGAAGAAGGCCACCGCCAGGTTGAGCAGCACGAGCGGCACCAGGGCGCACAGCCCCACCTTCACCCAGGGAATCCTGTTGGCCCTGTTGGCCCGTTTGCGCCGCACGCCTTCCTTCCTACGGGCCCCCCGGTGTCCCGTCCAACTTCCGGCCCGTCAGGACCTCTTCGGACGTGTCCGCTCGTGGATGCGGCGCAGCGTCTCCACGCCGGGCGTGAGCTGCCGTCGGGCCATGGCGTGCACCGCCTCCAGCAACTGTTCGTTCACCGGCACCGCGAGGCCATGCGTGCGCGCGTGCCGCACCACCTCGCCATTGAGGAAGTCCACGGGGGGCTCGCGCCCCCGCTCGATCGCCGCCAGCATGGACGAGCGCATCCGGCGGTAGCGCAGGCCCACGGCGAGCAGGGCCGCGTGCTTGAGCACCAGCGACGGCGAGCCCCATGCGTGCCGCTCGGAGTCGCTCAGCGCGAGCCAGTCCAGCCCCAGCGAGGAGGCCACCTTCTCCAGCTTCACGCCCTCGGCGCGCGCCACCTGGACCACCTCGGTGAAGATCTCCAGTGCCAGCTCGCGGATGAAGCGGTGGCGCAGGAGCGGACCCAACCGGCTGCCCCCCACGGTGCCCAGGGTGGAGATGGCGCAGTTGATGCCCAGCTTGCTCCAGCGCGCGCCGCGCAGGTTGGGGGTGAAGTCCACCGGACCCACCGCGCGCAGCACCTCGGCCAGGCGCTCCAGGCGCGCATCCGGCTCGCCCCGGAGCGTGCCGAGCACCATGCCGCCCACGGCCGTCTGCTCGTAGACGCCCGTCGCCGGTGACGAGGCACCCCAGGCGACGATGGTGCCGATGACCCGCTCCTCGCCCACGAGGGCCGCCACCCGCTCCTCGCACAGCCCGTTGGGGAGCACGGCCATGGCGCCGCCGGGCGCGAGCAGGTGCGCCGTGTCCCGGGCCGCCTCCTCCACCCCGGTGGGCGGCGTGGCCAGCAGGAGGAAGTCATAGGCCCCTTGCGTGGGCGGCTGGACGAAGACCTCCAGCGCTCCCCGCACGGTGCGCTCGCCCTTCGTGTCGCGCAGCACCGGGCCGCGCGTGCGCAGCACCTGGGCGATCTCCTCGCGGCGGGCCACCGCGGAGACCTGTCGGCCCGACTCCAGCAGCCGTGACAGCAGGACGCCGCCGATGCCACCACAGCCGACGACGAGGATTCGAGGAGCGGTTCGCGTGGAGTCCATGGCTCCCGCTGCCTACCACGAGCCGCTCCGGTCCGGGGGTGCTTCGGCTCGGTACGTGACATGACCTTCGCAGTCATCTACAGTGAAGTGACCGCCGAGGACACCCCTCCGAGGAGAATCCCGTCATGCCGTCCGTGATCGAGCTGCCCGGCTTCGAGCGCCTGTTGGAGATCTGTCTCATCCGGGCCCACCCCCTGAAGTTGGAGCCGCCCCTGGCCCCGAGCCGCCGCGCGGAGGACTCCGTGGCCGGGCAGCCGATGGATCCCCAGTTGGCGGCCATCCACTCGCGCGCGGGCTACCTGTGGATCCGCGGTGAGCTGTTCCTCTTGCCGCTCCGGCACGAGCGGCGGCCGGATCTGCACCGGGTGAATGCCCACTGGCGCCGGGACTGGGAGGAGCCCTTCGGCTCGCTGCTCGTGTTCGCCAAGGATGACCGGCTGGCCTACTGCTACGCCACGGTGCCCGAGCTGGCGGACGCCGAGGGGCTGCAGCCGGTGGTGTGGGTCGACGTGTACGAGTCGCTGTACGCCATCCCCGTGGCCTCGAGCGTGGACCGGTTCCTCGCCACCTACGCGCGCTACCTGGAGGTAGCTCCCTCCTCCTCGGCCGACAGCGCGGATCTGCCTCCGCCCCGGACCTTTCCCTGGGACGCCGCCGACCTCATCGCCCGCGACGAGGTGCTGGTGCGGCGCATCCAGGCCGGGCACTTCGACCACCTGCTCCAGGCCAACACCCGGGCGCGCGAGTGGGTGGCGCACCGGCTGGGCGCGGGCGTCAGAAGATGAACTTGAAGGCGTGCACCTCGGCGCGCACCCCCACGCATGCCCGGAGGTTCGCCGTCCACGCCTGGGCGGGCAGGGTGCCGCGCGCCTCGAGCACCAGCTCCAGCCGCTCGTCCCGAGCCAGATCCGGCACGCTCGTCGCCTCCACCGCTCGCAGGGCGAGCAGCTTCTCGGAGAACGCCTGCGAGGGCTGGCTGTACTCCAGCAGCGTCCGGATGAGCTCCGTCGAGCCCTGTCGGCGCAGCGAGACCTTCACCGTCTGGAGCTTGCTGAGGTCCGCGTCCCCGCCCGTGACCTCGAGCGTGAACAACTGCAAGGACAAGTCCGTGTCGACCCGTCCCGCGGGTAGGTCCTGGCCGATCTGCCCCAGGGGAACCTCCAGGGTGCGCTCGAGCGTCTCCTGGCCCGGAGCGGCACCGGAGAACGACACGCCGGACTCGCTCTGGCAGATCTGATCCGTCTCGGCCGTCACCACGAAGAAGGTGTCGGCGATCTTCCGGCAGCCGGAAGCGAGCAGCGCGAGGGTGGTCAGCAGGAGGGCTCGGGCAAGGGCGGGCACGCGGGACACCCCGTCAGTTGAAGTAGAGGATGAGGCCGAGCCTCACCACGGGAGTGGAGAGGTTGAGCAGCAGGGGGTTGGCGGTGAGCGACGGCTCCTCCTGCCCCTCTTGCGCCTCCGCCTCGCGGATGAAGGCCGTCGCGTCGCTCACCCCGAGGAACCAGTAGCTGATGCCGGCGCCACCGAAGAAGGTCACGTGGCGCCAGGGCGAGAACTCCAGTCCCACGCTGAGGTTCACCTGGTCGTAATCCACCTGGCGGATGCCCGTGACGGGGGTGGTGGGCTGGCCGTGCAGCCGCGTGAGCAGCCGCTCGTAGTCCGCGCGAAAGGTGTGCCCATACTCCAGTCCCAGCACGGGCGAGACGAGCAGTCGTGCGGGCAGCAGATCCACCCCCGCGCGCACGCCGGTTCCCAGGCTGTTCCTCGCCGCTCCCGCGTGCACCCGGAGCCAGGACCTCGGGTGGATGAGCAGCGCGGCCCCCGTGCCATCGGGAGCACCCGCCAACAGCCTCGCCCCGAAGCGCGTCTTCCACTCGGGCTCGGTGTCGGGACTGACGGGAGTGGGCGCCGGCCGCGTGAGCTCGGTCTCCGGCGGTGGGTCCTCGTCCTCCGGTTCCTGCGCCCACGCGCTGCCCAGGGGAAGGCCCAGGAGCAGCAACGGGAGCAGTCCGCGGGGGAGGGGGAAGGCCTTGTGGGAGGAAGGGAAGGGGAGCATCGCCGGAGCAGGGGGGACGGATTATTCGCGAGCCCGATGAGGGAGAGAAGGCCCGTGCGGGAATTCGCGGGGGGCCCTGGCGGACAGGGTTCGGGCGGGAGGTGGGTTCTGCTACGGTGCGCCATCCGGGTGCACCCGCTGCCCGGAATCGTTCGATGCCCAAGAAGATCCTCATCGCCTTCGCGAGCCTGCTGGGGCTCCTGCTCGTCATTGGCCTGTTGCTGCCGACGACGTACCGTGTCGAGCGCTCGCTGCTCATCCTCGCCCCTCCCGAGGCGGTGTACGCCCAGGTGGCCCAACCGCGGCACTGGGGGGAGTGGACTCCCTGGAACGCGGAGCGCTACCCCGGTGGGCAGTGGATGTTCGGAGGGCCGGAACTGGGCGCGGGCTCGGTGCGGACCTGGGAGGGGGGCTCCCTGGGCCGTGGCACGCTCTCCCTCTCCGAGGCGGACCCGAAGACGGGCGTGGCCTATCAAGCGTCGCTGGATGGGGGCCGGTTCTCCGCGCGGGGCCGCATCTCCCTCGCGTCCGCGGAAGGGGGCACCCAGGTGACGTGGGTGGATGAGGGAAGCCTCGGCCGCAGTCCCCTGCGGCGCTACCTCGCGCCCTTCATCCGCTCCCGCCTGGGCGCTGGCCTCGAGCAGGGCCTCGCCCGTCTCAAGCAGGTGGCGGAGTCGTCGAAGGACGTGGCCCCTTCCAGGGAGACACCCGCCGGGGCCGGGCCCACCCCGTCCGCTCTCCCCGATGCTCCTGGCGCTTCTCCCGTGATCGCGGCTCCGCCCGTCCTCCCCCCCGCCGAGCCCACGGTGTCCGCGCCCGTCTCCGAGCCCACCGCGACGCCGTCCCCGGGGGGCACGCCGCCCGTGCTCGCCGCGGACCAGGTCGTGACGGCGCCGACGTCGCCCACCGATGGGGGCGGGGTGTCCGCCCCGGAGCAGCCCGCGCAGGGCTCGACGGGCGGCTCCTCGCCAGGGGATGCCGGTGCCGCCGTGCCCCCGCCCGCGCCGGGTGACGCGGGAACGCCTCGTTAGGCAGCGGTTCCTCGCGCGCGCGTTGGCTTGCCATGGCGGGCCCGCTGCACTAGTGCTCGGCTCATGGCCGATGTGCTTCCCGAAGCGTTCCTGCGCGCCGTGGCCGAAGGGTTCCCGGCGGACTTCCTCACCCGTGAGCCGAGCGAGCTCCAGGAGTACGGACGCGATTGGACCCGGGTCCATACGCCCGCGCCCTCGGCGGTGGCCTTTCCGCGCACCACCGAGGAGGTGGCGCGCCTGCTCGCCCTGTGCGACGCGCACCGCGTCCCCGTGGTGCCCTCCGGTGGGCGCACGGGGCTCGCGGGGGGCGCGGTGGCCGCGCGGGGCGAGCTGGTGCTGTCGCTGCGGCGGATGACGCGGATGGAGCCGGTGGAGCTGTTGGGCAACACGGTCCGGGTGCAGGCGGGCGCGGTGACGGAGGCGGTGCACCAGCACTGCGCCGAGCATGGTCTCACCTGGCCGGTGGACTTCGCCTCCAAGGGCTCCAGTCAGGTGGGCGGCAACATCGCCACCAACGCGGGCGGCGTGAAGGTCATCCGCTATGGCCTCACCCGTCAGTGGGTGCTCGGCCTGCAGGTGGTGACGGCCCAGGGCAAGGTGCTGGAGCTCAACGGCTCGCTGGAGAAGAACAACACCGGGGCGGACCTGCGCCAGCTCTTCATCGGCAGCGAGGGCACGCTGGGCATCATCACCGAGGCCACCCTCAAGCTCACGCCGCTGCCGGGCAAGCAGGACGTGTTCCTCTTCGCCGTGCCGGACGTGGCCGCCGTGCTGCGGCTGTTCCGCGAGGCACGCCGCGCGCCGCTGCTCTTGAGCGCCTACGAGTTCTTCACCGACAAGTGCCTCGCGCGCGTGCAGCGCCACCGCAAGCTGCGCTCGCCCTTCGAGGCGCCCAGTGGCTGTTACGTGCTGATGGAGGCCGAGGGCAAGGACGCCGCCGCCGTGGAGGAGTGGCTGGGCTCGCTTTTCGAGCGTGGGCTGGTGACGGACGGCACCCTGGCGCAGAGCCCCTCGCAGGCCAGTGAGCTGTGGGCGCTGCGCGAGAGCATCAGCGAGAGCCTGTCGGCCACGGGGCTGCCCCACAAGAACGACGTGTCGCTGCCGGTGGCCGGGCTGGAGGCCTTCTGCTCCGAGCTGGACGCGGTCTTCCGCGAGCGCTACCCGGACTGGGAGATCGCCCTGTTCGGCCACATCGGGGATGGCAACCTGCACATCAACATCATGAAGCCCGAGGGCATGGAGAAGGCCGAGTTCCTCGCGCGCACCAAGCAGGCGGACCCCACCATGTTCGAGCTGGTGCGCAAGCACGGCGGCAGCATCTCCGCCGAGCATGGCATCGGCCTGCTCAAGAAGGACTACCTGTCCTACTCGCGCTCGCCCGCGGAGCTGGAGATGCTGCGCACGCTCAAGCGCGCCCTGGATCCGAACAACATCCTCAATCCGGGGAAGATCTTCGACGTGTGAGCCGGGGCGGGGGGGCCCTCTGTGCTGGGAGCTCCCCCCCGTCCGCGCATCAGGTGACGATGCGCGTCTTGATGTCCGTCTTGAGGCCCGCGATGGCCTCGCACACCGGGCGGCCCACGTTCTGGTCCAGGTCCATGACCAGGTAGCCGATGTCCGAGTCCGTGCTGAGCACCTGCGCGTGGATGTTGGCGTTGAGGTCCGAGACGATGCGGTTGATGTCGCGCAGCACGCCCGGCGTGTTGCGGTGCACGTTGAGGATGCGGTGCGTCTTGGGAATCAGCGGCGTCTCCACCTGGGGGAAGTTCACCGCGCCCGTGGTGGCGCCGCTCTTGACGAACTTGATGAGCGAGGTGGCCACCTCCTTGCCGATGGACGCCTGGGCCTCCTCGGTGGAGCCACCGATGTGCGGGGTGAGGATGACGTTGGGCAGCCCCTGCAGCGGGGTGGTGAAGCCGTCGCTGTTGGTCTCCGGCTCCTCCGGGTACACGTCCACCGCCGCGCCGCCGATGTGGCCCGCGCGGATGGCCCGCGCCAGCGCTTCGATGTCCACCACCGTGCCGCGGCTCGCGTTGATGAGGAAGGCGCCCTTGCGCATGCGCGCCAGCTCCGCCTCGCCCAGCATCTTCTCCGTGGAGGCCGTGGCCGGCACGTGCAGCGTCACGAAGTCCGAGGAGGCGAGCAGCTCGTCCAGCGTGGCCGTGGCGCGCGTGTTGCCCAGCGGCAGCTTCGTCATCACGTCATGGAAGATGACGCGCATGCCCATGGACTCGGCCAGCACGCCGAGCTGCGAGCCGATGTGCCCATAGCCGATGATGCCCAGCGTCTTGCCGCGCACCTCGTAGCTGCCCGTGGCCACCTTGCGCCACTGGCCCGCGTGCACCTCGCGGATGCGGTCCACGAGCTGGCGGCTGAGCATGATGATCTCCGAGATCACCAGCTCCGCCACGCTGCGCGTGTTGCTGAAGGGCGCGTTGAACACGGGCGTGCCGTGGCGGTTGGCCGCCTTCAAGTCCACCTGGTTGGTGCCGATGCAGAACGCGCCAACGGCCAGCAGGTTCGGGGCCTTGGCGAGCGCCGGCTCCCACACGTTCGTCTTGCTGCGGATGCCCAGCACGTGCACGCCCTGGAGGCGCTGCTCCAGCTCCTCGGGCTTGAGGGCTACCTTGAGCCGCTCCACCTCGAAGCCCTCCGCGCGGAACATCTCCTCCGCGGACGGGTGGATGTTCTCCAGCAACAGCACCTTCGGGGGACCTTCGATGGAGATCGGCGTGGAGGGCGACGGGAATGGAGTCGTGCTCATGGCTCCGCGCGTTAGATCCCGCCCCCCACGCTGTCAAGCGTCATCACCCGTCACTCGTCGTCGGGATGGCGCAACCACGCCAGGGCCGCTTCTCGCGTCTCGAAGGTCCGGGTGGGAATGGTCAACAGCGCCCGCTTGGTCATCCGCCAGGCTTGGAGTCCCGACGCCGCGTCGCTCACCACGCGCGCCGAGCGCTTCATGCCGTTGAGCTGCGCGAAGGCGTTGAGGCTCGCCATGGTGTCCACCATCTCCGGCGACATCACCCGCAGCTGCTCCTGGTCCACCAGGGCGCTCCACGGCCCGTTGAGCCGGAGGATCGTCTCGCGGATGCGCTTGAGGTAGTCCGCCACGTCCTCCGCGCTGGGGTGCGGAGGATAGACGACGTCGATGATGCGATCCGCCTCGTGGACGGTGATCTGAAAGGGCATGTGTTGCTCGGTGCTCCCGGTGGCGGCGCACTCTACCCGCTGCGCGGCCCGGGTCGACAACCTCGCCCTTTTCTCCCCTCACCACTCCCCCTCGACCCTCGTTCTCTCGTCCGCCATGGGAGCGGCTGTGGGGAGAGGTGGCATGGCACTCGGAGGCGAGGTGGAGGGGGTCGGGAATGCGGCGGGGAGGGATCGGTCGTTCGATAGAACATGGAGATTTCCGACCAACTGCGCGAGTTCATCCGGACGACCTTCCTGCGAGGAGACAACCTCGAGTTGTCCGACACCACCCCGCTCATCACCTCGGGACTGTTGGATTCGACGGACGCGCTCGAGCTGCTCCTTTATATGGAGAGTGAGTTCGACATCACCGTGGGTGACGACGAAGCCGGACCGGAGAACCTGGACACGCTCGAGCGCATCACGGCCTTCATCGAGGCGAAGCGCGCGGCGGGCGGAGGCAGGCAAGAGACACGGGAGGGAAGCGAGCCCCTCGCACGCTGACACGTTGCCCTCCGGGCGGAGGAGCGTGCGGAGGGCACACGTGTGCATTCTTCGGAAAGGATCGGAGAAGATTTCCCGTTGTGCGGGGCATGGACGATCCCTCCCTCCCCTTCAAACACGCCATCGGTCATGGTGAGTCCTGGTCCCACCGAAATGAATTGGCCGCGCCCGTGATGGAGTGGGTCGAGCGAAGTGATGCCTTCCTACAGGCGGACGTGTGGTTGCACGACATCTTCGTCCGGCTTCAACGGGGCAATGTCGAGGCGAACATGTCGGCGCTGTACCAGGGGCTCCACCTGTTGCGCCGCAAGTGCGACCGGGAGGAGTGGCACGTGTTCTGTCTCGAGTCCACGCGTGCCCACCCGCTGCGTGAGCTGCTACACCTGTGCCCCTACTCGCGCCACAGCTATGAGCGCCCGAGGGGCTACGCGGGTGACGCGGATCTCATCGACTACGTCTACTCCCAGCGCAAGACCGAGGATCCTCCCATCGGTCAATCCATCTACCGCTTCCTGTATCAGCAGACGGGGCCCCAGTGTGTGCGGGAGCGGCGGATGATCCTCGCGCGGGAGATCGACACCATCGCCGAGCGGGTGCACCAGCCCCGGGTGCTCTCCATCGCCTGTGGACACCTGCGCGAGGCCGAGCAGTCGCGCGCCGTGGCCGAGCGCCGCGTGGGGCAGTTCCTCGCGATGGACCAGGACACGTCGAGCCTGGAAGAGGTGGCGCGCCAGCACCCGGGAGGCATCGTGCGTCCCGTCTGTGACAACGTGCGCTCCATCGTCCTGGGCCGCAGCGTCTTCGAGCCGCAGGATCTCGTCTACTCGGCGGGCCTGTACGACTACCTGTCGCAGAACGTGGCCCAGCGCCTCACCCGGCGGCTCTTCGAGATGTTGCGCCCGGGCGGCCGGCTGGTGATCGCCAACTTCGCCCTGAGCACTCCGGACGCCGGCTACCTGGAGGCCTTCATGGACTGGTGGCTCGTCTACCGGGACGAGGAGCAGATGCGCGACCTGGCGGCGGAGATCGACCCCGCGCACATCTCCCACATGAACCTGTTCCGCGACAGCGTGGGCCACGTCATCTATCTGGAGTTGGAGCGGCGCTGACGGGGCTCCAGGCCCTGGTTGCCTGACACGTTATCGAGGGGATGACATGTCAGCCCTGCGGGCTGACATGTCATCCCCGTGGAGGCCGGGTCCCGAGAAGGGTGCCGGGGCGGGCCCTTTCGTCTCTCGTGAGACGTTGTGGAGGGGGTCCGCCGAGCGCGGGTATGGTGTTTGCTAGGCCTTGATTCCCAAGGACCACCCTCGTGTGGGGTCTGGTCCTGAGGGAATCAAAGATGACCATGTTCCGCTTCTCTTCGTCGCGTCCGCGTCGAAGAACACTCCTTGCCTTTGGCATGTGGATGGCGGCGCTGTACGCGCCGCTTGCCGCCGCGCAGCGTCCCGCACCTGCTCCAGCATCCACTTCCACCCTTCCCACCGTCCCCACGCCGCTGCCGAGCGCTCTCAACAATGGCAGCCCGCAGGAAGCGTCCAAGTACTACAAGGAACTCTCCGGGAAGTTGGGGCTGCTCACGCCCACGACGATCGAGGCGCAGGCCAATGTGAAGGTGCTGCTGAACTACCTCGGGTATCAGGAGTTCTCCCCCGAGGATATCGAGTTCGCGACGCCTGAATCGTTGATGGCGCCGGCACCGGGCAAACCGGGCACCGGCGCGCCAGTCCTGCGCATCGGGAGCAAGGTGTCGCTCCAGTCGGACACGGGCTCGTTCTTCGCCCGTTGCAGGAACTGCCAGAGCAGCGTGAACAACGGTGCTCCGGACTCGATCACCACCCACATCACCAGTCCGAACCCCGTGCCCTTCATCGTGTTCGAGGTGGTCGACGCGGGCCAGGGCAAGATCGCCCTCAAGGCGGACACGGGCCAGTTCGTGGCCCGGTGCCTGAACTGCATCATCGGGGGACGCTTCCCGGACTTCGTGACGGTCCATGCCATCGGTCCGATTCCCCCGCCGTTCGCCCAGTTCACCCCGGAAGTGCTGCCCAACGGCAAGATCGCCCTCAAGGCGGACACGGGCAAGTACGTGAACCGGTGCAGGGGGTGCTCCTCCGCCACCGCCTCGGACACGGTCACCATCAACGTCACGGATCCCCTGAAGGACACCTCGGCCCAGTGGACCGTCGTCACGCGCGCTCCCGGCCCCACTCCCGCTCCCGCGCCGCGCCCGGGAGAAATCCTCGTCTCCCGCTTCTTCGCGCCCAAGATCGTCAATTTCGCCGTCTCCGCCGAGAAACGGCAGACGGGCTGGCGCCGGTTGGTGCGCATCAACTCCCGTCCCGGTTCCGAGGCGAACAAGCACTTCGTGGAGAGCGCCTGGATCCTCTTCAATCACTTCACCGGTCCCGACATCCACAGCCCCTTTGGCGGCAGCAACGTCCCCACCCTGGAGGTGAAGCCCTCGCCCTGGGGCAATGTGACGGTTTCCACGCCGCCGTCGAAGAAGAACAGCTCCGTCAACACGCAGGTGGCGCTCGTCACCCGCTGTCCGGAGTCCACGCCCCAATGCCAGGGGGCGGCGCTGAACAGCATCTACTGGCTGGATTTCGGCCCGTCGGAGAAGGGCTACAAGCTGTCCTACCAGCTCGACGCCTTCTTCGACGCCGGTTCCCTGCCCGGGGACAAGCAGCAGGCGCCCTACTTCGTCCCCAACGGGTGTGACACCTGCCATGGCTCCCTGCGTGGCAACGCCGTGCTCAACCACCTGGACACGGACCACTGGATGGACCGTCTCGCGGATGGGGACTTTCCCGCCCTGGCCAGGCCCGAGGCTCCCGCCGTGCTCTTCGACGCGGGCAAGGACATCAAGTCTCCCCAGTACGCCGCGGCCTTCGACGTGCTGCGCCGGCTGAACCAGGAGATCGCGACCATGCAGCAGCGCACCAACCCCGCGGGCTTCCATCTCGCCGCCACCCGGAAGTGGTTGGAGATGCACCAGACCGCGGTGGCGCCGGAGCTGGACCTGGTCAAGCGCTCCGTCAACTTCTTCAATACCGGCCACCCGCTCAAGAAGGACCGCAAGCCCTCCAGCGCCCCCCTGAACTGGACGGCGAGCGCCGAGGACCGGGAGCTGATCGGCCTGATGAACAAGTATTGCTACCGCTGCCACGGCGCCGTCCGCTTCGACGTCTTCAGCAAGGACATGGTCGCCGACGAGAGCAGCCCCATCCTCGACCGGCTCGATCCCAATCCCACGCAGCAGAAGATCCTCGGCTTCAAGATGCCCGTGGATCGCGACATGGATCCCAAAGACAAGCAGCGCCTGATGGAACTCATCGAGAAGCTGTACGACGAAACCCATTGAACACGAAGGAACACGCCATGACCCGATTCTTCAGAATCCATCCCGCCGTGGGCGTCGCCCGCGTGGGCAATTCCCCGGAGGAGTTCTTCGTCGGCCCCGAGCGGCCCGGAGAGCCCGCCAACTTCGATCTCGCCCAGAAGAAGTTCCGGCCCTTCAAGGACAGCCAGGGCCGCATCAAGCGGCAGGCGGCCCGCTTCCGCGTCTTCGAGTACGAGCTGAAGGGCGGCAGCATCGTTCCCCTGCGCGAGGTGACCGCGGGCGGCAACGGCGTCGTCGGCATCAAGTGGAAGGTGCACCTGGCCAATCGCAAGGCGGCCTTCTTCACGTTCGACGGACAGGACGGGGTGGACGGCATCTGGAAGGGACCCGAGCCGGAGGCGGGCAAGCCGCGGGTCAACCTGCGCAATGCCCACGTGCGGGGCGCGGCCGAGCGGGAGCGGTTGCTCGTCATCGATCCCGGCCTCAAGTCCATCTCCGGCCGTAGCCAGGCACCCGTGGCCTTCACCAACACCAAGAGCCACATCCCCATCGCCACCCTGGGCGAGCTGCGCACGGATGAGAATGGCCACCTGCTCGTGCTCGGTGGACTCGGGCAGTCCAACAAGCTCCCCCAGGGCAAGCTCATCGACAACTATGTGAACAACGATCACTGGTTCGATGACATGTCGGATGGGCCCGTGAGCGCCGAGGTGACCTACACGGAGGGCGGCAAGGCCCAGACGGTGACGCTGGAGGGCTCCACCGGCGCCTGGGTGCTGGTGGGGCCGCCGGACTTCGCGCCCTCGGTGGGCAACGTCGTCCGCCTGCTCGACACCATGTGGGACGTGGCGGTGCGCTCCCCCTCGGTGGAGCTGTTCGACACCGATGGCCTCTTCGACCAGGGGCTATTGGCCCGGCTCAAGAAGCAGCGCAAGGACTGGAATGAGCAGACACAGTCCTTCCAGACCTACCGCCCCTCCTTCCGGCAGGAGATCTTCCCCATCCTCGAGCGCGCCCTGGGGCACCGGCACGTGCACAACCCCGAGGCCTCCAAGGCCTACCACGGGACGTTCGCGGGCGCGGAGGTGGATATGGGGACGGTGGCGTCCTCCAAGGGCAAGCGTCTGCGCAAGACCATCTTCAACTACATGCGCGACCCCTCCAACGACAACAGCGAACCCCTGCTGATGCCCAAGGGGTTGGGCGACAACTATTCGGACACCGAGGGTCCCCGGCCGGGCTACTTCACGACCCTCACGCGCGTGCAGTACGCGCTGCTCAAGCGCTGGTCCGAGGGGGAGTTCGAGGAGGACTGGAACGAGGCGGCGGCCCGGGCCATCGATCCGGCCATCACCGCCGAGGGTCTGGACAGGGCCTCGCTGGAGAACAGCGTGGGAGGCCCCTTCTTCCCCGGCATCGATTGCAGCTGGATGGTGCGTCAGCCCGAGCTGTATGCGTCTCCCTTCCGGATCAAACACACGGGCGTGGCGTTCCCCAACACGGCGAAGTTGCCCATTGGCCCGGGGTTCTTCTCCCAGCAGATGGCGCTGCCCTGGCAGGCGGACTTCTACCAGTGCAAGAAGCAGTTCTTCCCCCAGCCGCATGTCCAGTACCAGGGGGAGGGCATGTATCACATGTGGTGGTCCGCCCACCGTCCGGATGACGTCTACGAGAAGAAGGGCGACTTCCAGATGGTTCCCTGGACGCGCAAGTTGGAGGCGGTGGCCGCGGTCGAGGCACAGAAGCCGGAGTTCACGAACATCGCCACCGAGGACGTCCCCGCCATCGATCTGACCATGTACATCCAGATGCAGCAGAACTGGCCGCAGCTGGGCTTCGTCATCAACGAGGGCGACAGCCACTTCGAGACCCAGGAGCGCAGCGCCGCCCCGACCGGCACTCCCCTGTACGGCGCCACCCGGATCAAGCTGAAGTCGTGGAAGACCGACTACCTGCACCGGCCCGACGCGGCTCAAGGGGTCACCACCTGGGGCGAGGGTATCGGCTCGGAGTGGAACGTCGAATGGGTGAGCAACAACAAGCTCAAGCTGAAGTCGTGGAAGGGCGACTACCTGCTGCGGGCCGACACGCCGCAAGGGGTGACGACCGGGGGCCCGGGTGTCAGTGCCGAGTGGCTCATCGAGGCCGCCAACGGCAAGTTCATGTTGAAGTCCTCCAAGGGCGATTGCCTGCACCGGCCCGACTCGGCTCAAGGGGTCACCACCTGGGGCGAGGGCATCGGCAACCTCTGGCAGGTCGAAGTGCTGTAGTCGACCGGACCCCCTACACGGCCCCCCTCATGAGCACTCCTCTCTCTTCCAGCTCCATGGACCCGATGGACACCCCTGACTTCGAGGCCCGGCCCCCCCGCGTCTCCTCCCATGACGTCGTGGTGGTGGGGGGCGGCGTGGCGGGCCTGAGTGCCGCGCTGACCCTGGTGAGGGCGGGCCTGTCCGCGTGCGTGCTGGAGCGCACGGACTACTCCCCATGGCGCCCCGGGGAAACCCTCTCCCCGGTGGCGTACGCCGAACTCCAGCAATTGCTGGCACCCGAGCCCCTGGCGTTGGAGACCGAGGGCTTCCTCGTCTCCCACGGCCTGGAGGCCACCTGGGGCTCGGAGCAGCCCCACCACCACTCCTTCCTCACCAACCCCTACGGGAGCGGCTGGCATGTGGAACGACGGCACCTGGATGCGCTGCTGGCCCGCCACGTCCAGGCGCACCAGGTGCCGATGTGGCGGCAGTCCTGTGTCACCCACCTGGAGCGGCGGGAGCGCGGGTGGCGGGTGCGGGCGCGCACTCCCGAGGGCCCCCTGGAACTGCGCTGCTCGGCCCTGGTGGATGCGACCGGGCGCTCGGCCCAGGTGGCGCGGCACTGTGGGGTGCGGCGGCTCGACTGGGATGAGCTGTGCAGCGTCTCGGCGATCCTGGACAGGCCGCCGGGCCACCAGGAGCGGCAACTGGTGGTGGAGGCCACGCCCCTGGGCTGGTGGTACGCCGCGCCGCTGCCCCAGGGACGTCTCATCCTCACCCTGATGAGCGACGTGGATGTGCTCGAGCGCCACGGGGCCTTGAAGCCGGCGGGATGGAGCGCGCTCTTCTCCTCCACCCGGCAGCTGTCCGGCAGGCTGGGGCCGCTGCCGGCGGTGGCGCGGTTGCAGGTGCGCCGCTGCGAGACGAGCCGCCTGGAGCACGCGGCGGGTGCGGACTGGGCGGCGGTGGGGGATGCCGCGGCGATGTGGGATCCCCTCTCCTCGAGCGGCATCCTCAAGGGGCTGCGCACCGGGCGCGAGGCGGCGCGGGCCCTGGTGGCCGCGCTGGGCGGAGACGGTGGCGCGCTGAAGGACTATGACCGGCGGCGGGCCGAGGAATTCACCCACTACCTGTTCGCGCGCCAGGCGCACTATGCCCAGGAGCGGCGCTGGGCGGGCGAGGACTTCTGGCGGCGCCGGCTGGGCACGTCCGTGGCGGCATGACCGGGCTCACTTCCCGGGCGGTGGAGCGCCATTGAGGGCGCGGGGTTTCGGGCCCTCGAGCGGCAGCAGCACGGTGAAGGTGGCGCCCTGCCCGGGCGTGCTGCGCACCTCGACGCGGCCGCCGAGCGCCTGGATGATTTCCCGGACGATCCACAGGCCGATGCCGAAGCCGCCATAGTGGCGCACGGACACCGCGCGCTCGAAGCGCTCGAAGATGCGCTCGGTGTCCTCCGGGGCGATGCCGATGCCCTCGTCACGCACCTCGAGCCGCGCGTGGGTGGCGTCCCCCTCCAAGGTGATGTCGATGGGCCGCCCCGCGCCGTATTTCATCGCGTTGGTGAGCAGGTTGAGCACCACCTGCTCCAGGCGCATGGCGTCCCAATGGCCCATCACCTCGGGGGCCAGGTGCAGCCGCAGCTCGCACTCGGCGCGCGCCAGGCCGTCACGCGAGCGCTCCACCACGCTGTGCACCACCTTCACCAGGTCCACCGGCTCCAGGTCTCCGAGCAGGTTGCCCTGGGCGATGCGCGAGATGTCCAGCAGCTCGTTCACCAGCTTGCCCATGCGCTGCGTCTGGAGGTTGGCCGACTCGAGCTTGGTGGCCAGCCGCTCGGGAGGCATGGCGCGGGCGCCCGGGCGCAACTGCGACATCAACCCCTGCAGGTGGAGCTGGAGCGAGGTGAGGGGCGTCTTGAGTTCGTGCGCGGCGATGGAGAGGAAGTCGTCCCGGCGCCGCACCGCCTCCTGCTCCTCGCGGTAGAGCCGGCCCTGCTCCTCGCTCAGCGCCGCCATGCGCTCGAAGCCCTCGGCGTTCTCCAGGGCGGTGCCCGCCAGGATGCAGACGAAGGAGGCCAGCCGCTCCTCGTCCTCGCCGAACAGCTCGCCCACCTGACGGTGGCTCGCGCACACGCACGCCACCGTCTTGCCGCGCACCTGGATGGGCGCGCACAAGAGCGAGCGCACCCCGAGCATCTCCATGCTCTCGCTCACCCCGCCGGGCATGCCCTGGCCCATGATGGCCGGGCGTCCCGTCTCCAGCGTGCGGTGCAGGGCCGTGCGCGCCACGCCCGCGGAGGCCAGCTCCTCCTCGGGCAGGAGCGTCCTCGGCTCGAACACCACGCAGTGCTCCGCGCGCAACAGCTCCTGCATGGACTGGCGCACGGCGTCGAACACCGCCTCGCCCGTGAGCGCGGAGGCGATGCGCCGCCCCGCCTCGAGCACGCGCGGGAAGCGGTCCACGAGCGACAGCGTCTCCAGGCGCTCCGGCCCCTTGTCGAGCGCGGAAGGCCCCGACGTGCCCAGCCCCTGCTCCATCTCCTGCAACTCGCGCCGGGCCGTCTCCAGGTCCTCCGCCGCCCCGGGCCAGCCGAGCTCCTGGCCCACCTGGCCGCGCGCGAGCCGGGTCTGGGCGGCCTCGTGGCGCATCTTCAGGGACTCGGCCACGCGCAGGCTGTCGTCGAGCCACCTGCGGGCACGGCGGGGGTGTCCCTCCATGGCATGCAGCAGGCCGCGCTCGCGCAGCAGGTGGGCGAGGTTGTTGCGGAAGGCCTCCGCCGAGGAGCGGGAGTGCTTCTCCACCAGCCACGCCCGCTTGAGCAGCGCCGCGCGGCGGTGGGGCGCGAGCGGTGACACCCGCGAGGCCAGGAGGCGCAGCGCGGTGATGAACCAGGGGCCCACGGGCGTCACGTACTCGTTGCGCAGCTTCGCCTTCTCCACCATCCGGTGGGCCGTCTCCAGCGTGGCCACCGCGCCCTCCAGGTCCTCCTCGCGCATGCGCCGCAGGGCCTCCACCTGGAGCAGCCCCGTGTGCGTCTGCGTGTCGAGCCCCGCGTCGGCGAGCCCCTCGTCCAGCAGGCCCTTGGCGATGCGGCCGACGGCGGCCTTGCCCCACACCTCCAGGCTCAGGCGCACGGCGTACCGGTCGCCGATGGCGAGCGCGGAGGCGTGCAGTTGTTGGCTGGACTCCTCCGCCTCGCGCAGCCGGCCCAGGCGGTAGAGCGACATGGCCAGGTGGTAGTGGGCGTTGTGCATCTCCCACTTGTCTCCGGTGCGAGCGAGCAGCCGCATCCCCTCGCGCGCCTTCTCGATGCTCTCCTCGAAGCGGCCGGAGACGTAGAGCGCGAGCGAGTAGAAGTGCAGCGTCTGGCCCTGGCCCCACGTGTCGCCCCACTGCCGGCGCATGGCCAGCGACTTCTCCAGGTAGGCGATGGCCCGGGAGAACCAGGGCACCTGGGTCATCACCGGCGAGTGTGTGGAGTAGGCCTGGGCCAGCTCCGGCGTGGGCGGATAGCGCTCGGCGGTGTTCACCTCGCGCAGGTGGGCCCAGAAGGTGGGCACCGGGCCGCGCTTGTACCAATAGCCATACGTCAGCCGGTTGTAGAAGTGCACCGCGAGGAGATCCTCCTCGGCGTGCTCCAGCGAGCGGCGCGCGAGCCGATGGGGCATCATCGTATGGCCCGCCTGGATGAGCAGCTCCCAGGCGGCGCGCAGGCCATAGGTGATGTCATGGCCGGGCACCCAGCGCCGCAAGAGGGCGAGTCCCTGCTCGTTGGCGGCGTTGCTCTCCTCCATGTTGCCGCGCTTGAACTCGAGCTCCCCGAGTTTGGAGGAGATGCGCGCCTGCTCCAGGGGGTTGTGGGCCAGCTTCTGGGCGAGCTCGAACTGGGGCTGGGCGTCGTCGTAGCGGCCGAGCAGCATGAGCACGTCGCCGAGGCCGGTGGCGATGCGGAAGCGGGTGCTCGCATCGGCCTGGGCCGCGCCGCGCTCGGCGATGCGGTAGTTGAGCTCCGCGGTGCCCAGGGCGAACTGGGTGCGGGCGCGCTCCGCGGCGACGATGGCGTGGGGGAGCGCCTGGGCGTGCTCGCCCGCGGCGTCGAAGTGGTAGGCCAGCTCGAAGGAGTCCGCCTTGTCGCGGGCGGCGAAGGTGCGCGCCGCCAGGCGGTGCAGCTCCCGGCGCTCGTCCGGCGCGAGCATGCCCAGCAGCGCCTCGCGCAGCTTGTCGTGGACGAAGGTGTAGTGGCCCTCCTGTCCCGCCCACAGCATGTGGCGGTGCTGGGGCTCCACGAGCGCCGCCACCACCTGCTCCTGCGGGGTGCCCGAGAGCGCGGCCACATGCTCCAAGGCGAAGCTCTTGCCCAGCACCGCCCCCACGGACAGCAGGTGCAGGGACTCGGCGGGCAGCAGCTTGAGCCGGCGCACGAGGAAGGACGCGGCCTGCCGCGAGGAGCGCACGTGCGCCATGGCCGCCGGGTGCACCTTCCAGCCGCGCTCGCCGGGCACCAGCGCCCCGTCCTCCACCAGCCCGTGCATCACCGCCGAGGCCATGAAGGGATTGCCCTCGGACAGGCGCACCACCAGCTCCATGGCCTCGCGGGGCAGGGGGCCCGCCATGGACTCCAGCAGGCGGGTGAGATCCTCGGGGCCGAAGGCCGCCAGCCGCAGGTGCGCGTCCGGGCGGAGCCGACGCAGCGGATGCTCGGCGCCCACTTCCTCGCTGCGATAGGCGATGACGAGCAGCACATGGCCCGGCCCGTCCTGGAGCGGTCCCCGCTGGAAGCCCTCCAGGGCCTTGAGCGTCGGCTCATCGGCCCACTGGCAGTCGTCGAGCAGCACCATGGCGGGCTCGGCCTCGCTGCCCAGCGCCCCGAGCAGGGCCGAGAGGGCGGCGATGCCGCGGCTGGCGCCGAGCGACTCGGGCCCGAGGTTCTGCTGCTCCGGACGCAGGATGGGCGTGAGCTGCGGCAGCACCGTGCACACCGCCACCGCCTGCTCCTTGAGCCGCTCGCGCAACCGCTCGCCCAGCTCGGGCCGCTCCTGGGCCATCTGGGTGATGCCCGCGGCCACGTCGGTGAAGAGCTGGAAGGGGCGTTGCGCGGCCTGGGCCACGGCCTGTCCCTTGAGCAGCGAGGCGCGGTGGCGCGGGGCGCGCGAGGCGAACTCCTCCAGGAGCCGGCTCTTGCCCCCGCCGCTCTCGGCCTCCACCACCACCAGGCGTCCGGGCTCCGAGCGCGCGCGCTCCAGCTCGCGCTCCATCTGCACCAGCTCCTCGTGGCGGCCCACGAAGGACGGCTCGGTGAGGCTGTGGCGCATGTCGTGCGCGCCCGCCACCAGCTCCGGATCCTGATCGCCCTGGGCCAGGGCCACCGCGATGGCGCGCAGGTCCTCGCGCGCGGACTCGGCGGACTGGTAGCGATCCTGGGGGTCGGTCTGCAGCAGCCGGGCGACGACTTCCTCCAGGGCGCGGGGGACCTCGACGCCGGTGGCGCGCAGGCGCGGGCGCGAGGTGAGGTGTTGACGCAACACCTCGCCCACCGAGGTGCCGTCGAACGCCGGATGGCCCGCGAGCGCCTCGAAGAGGACGGCGCCCAGCGCGTACAGGTCCGAGGTGGCCTCCACCGGGCGGTTGAGCAGTCCCGCCTGTTCGGGCGAGAGGTAGCGCGCGGTGCCCACCGGCAGATCCCTCAGGGACGGGTCCAGGCGCTCGCTGCGCGCCAGTCCGAAGTCCACCAGGGTGACGTGGGTGACGTTGGGAAAACCGTCGACGATGATGTTGGAGGGTTTGACGTCCCGGTGGATGACGCCTTGTGCGTGGGCCTCGGCGAGCGCGGACAGCACCCCCTGGCCCAGCGTGAGCGCCTCGGAGACGGACAGCGTACCGCTGGTCAGCCGCTCCTGGAGCGACCGGCCGGGCACGAAGGGCGTCACGAGGAAGAGCAGCTCCCCGCCGGTGCCGAAGTGCAGCAGGGGCACCAGATGGGGGTTGTGCAGTGAGCCGAGGACCCGGGCCTCGTGCTCCAGACGCTGACGGGCCGTGGGCACGAGGGAGTGGGCGGAGGTCGTCTTGATGACGAGTCGGGCACCGGTATGCAGGTCGGTCCCCAACCACGTGACGATGCCCCGGCCCTGCTTGATGCGCTGGGTCAATTCGAAGCGGTTACCCAGCCTGCGGCCCGCGTGCACGCCTTCCCGTGAGGGTCCCACCTGTTCGTAGCCCTCCGACATGAAAGCCCCTCCCCTCGGGTCGCACCACCAGGACGTGATGGGGTCGGCACGTCCACCGACAAGCTTGGGACCGTGTGGTGCGGTGCCAAGGGGGACGGTGTGGTGCCGTTTGCCAAAAGGTAGGGTTCATCAGATGCGCCGGCTTCCCTGCTCGCGCATCCGCTCGAATAAGAAGGCCGAGGCCCGTTGTGCCGCCTGTGGGGCGGGCGGACGGGCTCGCGGTGCCCGGCTCACGTCTGGGGGGCGGTCTGCTGCCCGAGCGAGCGGGCGAGTTCCGTGCGCGCGGTGGCCAGGTTGTAGGCGGCCTGGACGCGCTGGACGGCGGCGTTGGTGGCGGAGAGCTGGGCGTCGGACAGCTCGATGATGTTGCCGACGCCCGCGCGGTAGCGGCCCTCGGCCAGCCGCAGCCGCTCGCGGGCATTGAGCAGGGCCTCGTCCGCGGCGGTGACGCTCTCCTTGGCGGCGTGCACGGAGAGCTGGGCGCGCTCCACCTCCAGCCGCACCTGTTGCCGCAGTGCATCGCGCTGGGCCTGGACGCCGCTGATGTTGGCCCGCTGCTCGCGCATCTGGGCGAGCGTGAGGCCGCCCTGGAAGAGGGGCCAGCTCAGGCCCACCTGTCCGGTGACGCCCCACTGCAGCTCGGCCGGGGTGGGCCCCGACTCGTTGGCCGACACGGAGACGTTGATGCTCGGGAAGAAGTTGCCCCGGGTGGCCGACAGCTGCTGCTCCTGGGCGAGCAACTGGTGCTCGGTGGCGGCCAGGTCCGCGCGGTTCTGGAATGCCAGGTCCACCAGGGTGTCCATGGGTTCGTCCTCGCCCCGCACGAGTCCGACGACTTCCTCCCGCACGGCGTAGTCGGTGGGGCCCTCCACGCCCATGGCCTGGTTGAGCTGGGCCTTGAGGGTGGCGGAGTTGTTGCGCGCCTGGATGAGCTGGAGCCGGGCGTTGGCCACGAGGGTGCGCTGCTGGACGAGATCGATCTCCGGCCGGGTGCCGACCTGCACCTGGGCCTGGACCTGGTCCAGGTGCGCCTGTTGGTTGCGCAGCGTCTCCTCCGCCACCTGCACGAGCACCTGCTGGGCGAGCGCGTTGAAGTAGACGGTCTGCACGTTGGCCAGCACGTCGCTCTGGGTCTGCTGCTCGTTGCTCTTCTGGGCGGCGGCGGACTCCTGGGCGGCGCGCCAGCGGCCCGTGGTGCGGCCGAAGTCCCAGACGAGCTGGTTGACGCTGGCGCCCACGTTGAAGCCCTCGCGGCGGATGATGCCGGAGGTGGGGTCCGCGGTGCCGAAGTTCGTGTTGCTGGAGAAGGAGCGCTGGTAGGAGGCGCTGGCGTTCACCTGGGGCAGGAGCGAGGAGAAGTTCTGATCCACGCGGGCGTTGGCCGCGGTGGTGCTGGCCTGGGCCTGGCGCAGCTGGGGCTGGCGCTCCTGGGCGGTGCGCAGCGCCTCGGCCAGGGTGAGCACGCGCTGTTGCGGCTGGGCCGGCGCCGGTTGCTGCTGCTGGGGTTGCCGTTGCGGCGGCTCCTGGGCGAGCGCCGGGGTGGCGGCGAGCAGGAGGGCGGTCATCGGGAGGAAGGAACGCATTACTCGTACCTCAAGGCATCGATAGGGTCGAGCCGGCTCGCCTTGCGCGCCGGGTAGAGGCCAAAGCCCACGCCGATCAGCGCACTGAAGCCGAGCGCGAGCAGGATGACGTCGGGCCGCACCAGCAGGGGCCACTGGAACTGGGACGCGAGGAAGCGGGCCACGCCCAGGCCCACCGCGGCGCCGAGCAATCCTCCGAGCAGCGACAGCGTCAGCGCCTCGATGAGGAACTGCAGGAGGATGTCCCGGGGACGCGCGCCCACCGCCACGCGCACGCCAATCTCCCGGGTGCGCTCGGTGACGCTCACCAGCATGATGTTCATGATGCCGATGCCCCCCACCACCAGGGACACGGCGGCGATGGAGGCGAGCAGCAGGCTGAGCGTCTCGGTGCTCTGCTGGCGGCTGCTGGCGATCTCCGACAGGTCGCGCACGTCGAAGTCGTTGGGGTCCTCGTCGGAGGTGATGCGGTGGCGCTCGCGCAGGAGCGCGGTGAGCTCCTTCTGGGCCCGGGCGGTGCCAGCGCTCGCGTCGGCCTGCACGTAGAGCACGCCAGTGATGTAGCGGGCGAGGCTCTGCGATTGGATCTGCCGCTGGAAGGTGGTGGCGGGCACGAGGATGCTGTCGTCGTAGTCCTGCCCCATGGGTGACTGGCCCTTGCGCGCCGTCATGCCCACGATGGTGAAGGGGGTCTTCTTGATGCGGATGACCTGACCCACCGGATTGATGCCCGGGCCATAGAGCTTCTCCACCACCGTCTGGCCGATGACGGCCACCTTGGCGCCCGCCTCCACGTCGGCCTCGTTGAGCTTGCGGCCCTGGGCCATGCTCCACCCGCGCACGTCGAAGAAGTCGGGCGTGGTGCCCGTGACGCTCGTGGTCCAGTTCTGGTCCTCGCTGAAGACCTGGGCGCTCGTGCGCATCTCGGGCGCGGCGGCGCGCACGCTCGGCAGCTGGGTGCGGATGGCCTCCAGGTCCTCCCAGGTGATGGTGGGCTGGGTGCCGGAGCCGCCCCGCGCGCCTCCGGTGTTGCTGGAGCCGGGCATGACGATGAGCAGGTTGGTGCCCATGGCGTCGAACACCTTCTGCACGTTGGCGCGGGCGCCATCGCCAATGGCCACCATGGCGATGACGGCGCCCACGCCGATGATGATGCCCAGCGCGGTGAGGAACGAGCGCATCTTGCTGCGCAAGAGCGAGCGCACCGCGAGCATCAGGGTCTCGAGGATGTTCATGAAGCGGCCTCCTCCACGGGGGGCACGTGCGCGGCCACCGGCGTCTGCCGTTGGTCCGAGCGGATGAGGCCGTCGCGTACCACCACCACGCGTCCGGCGTAGCCGGCGATGTCCGGCTCGTGCGTCACCAGCACGAGCGTCATGCCTTCCTGTTGCAGCTCCTGGAAGAGCGCCATCACCTCGATGCTGGTGCGCGAGTCCAGGTTGCCCGTGGGCTCGTCGGCGAGGATGACGCGCGGCCGGCTCACCAGGGCCCGGGCGATCGCCACGCGCTGCTGCTGACCGCCGGACAGCTGACGGGGGTGGTGGTCCAGGCGCGCGCCCAGGCCCACGCGCTCGAGCGCCTCGCGCGCCCGCCGGTGCCGCTCGCGCGCGGGCACCCCGGCGTAGAGCAGGGGCAGCTCCACGTTCTCCAGGGCGCTCGTGCGCGCCAGCAGGTTGAAGCTCTGGAAGACGAAGCCCAGGGTGCGGTTGCGCACGAGCGCCAGGTCATTGCGGTCCAGGCGCGCCACGTCCTGGCCCTCGAGCAGGTACTCGCCCTCGGTGGGCCGGTCCAGGCAGCCCAGGATGTTCATCAGCGTGGACTTGCCCGAGCCGCTCGAGCCCATGATGGCCACGAAGTCGCCGTGGTTCACCGTGAAGTCCACGTGCTTGAGCGCCGCCACCTCCACGTCGCCCGTGCGGTAGATCTTCTTCACGCCCCGGAGCGCGATGAGAGGTTGTTGTTCTGGGTTGCCGTTCATGGTCGTCGCGCCTTTACCGGCCCTAGAAGGGACCTCCACCACGCCGGCCGCCACCGAAGCCTCCGCCCCCGCCCGCGGGACGCTGGCCTCCGCCCGCGCCCGGAGCCGCGCCCGTGCCTGTGCCCGCCGCCGTGCTCAGGGCGGTGATGACCTGGTCGCCCTCGTTCAGCTCGCCCTCGACCTCCGTGTACGAGCCATCCGTCACGCCGGCCTTCACGTTCACGCGCACGGGACGCCCCTCGCGCAGCACGTACACCGTCTTGGAGCCGGCGGGCGGCGGCGCCGCGGCGGCCTGCCTGTCCGCGCCTCCGCGGCCTTCGGGCCTGGAGCCCTCGGGGGGCGCGGGGGGACGGAAGCGCAGCGCCGCGTTGGGCACGGTGAGCACGTTCTCGCCGCGCGCGGTGACGATGTTGACGTTGGCCGTCATGCCCGGCTTGAGCTTCATCTCCGGGTTCTGCACGTCGATGACGGCATCGTAGGTGACGACGTTCTGCACCGTCTGGGCCGCGTTGCGGATCTGCCGGATGACGCCGTCGAAGGTCTGCCCCGGCCAGGCGTCCACGGTGAAGGTCGCGGGCATGCCGTCGCGCAGCCGGCCCACGTCGGACTCGGCGATGCTGGTGTTCACCTGCATCTTGCGCAGGTCCTCGGCGATGGTGAACAGGGTGGGCGTCTGCAGCGACGCGGCCACCGTCTGGCCCACGTCCACGCTGCGCGAGATGACCATGCCATCCGTGGGCGACACGATGGTGGCGTAGCGCACGTTCACCTCCGCCTCGCTCAGCGCCGCCTGGGCCTGTGCGAGTGCCGCCTCGGTCGACGTCACCTGGGCCTGGGCCGACTGGGCGGTGGCCTCGGCGGTGTCCAGATCCGCCTGGGCGATGAACTGCTGGGCGCGCAGCGCCTTGGCCCGCTCCGCCTGCAGCCGGGCGTTCTGCGCCTCCACGCGTGCGCGCTGCACGTTGGCCCGCGCGGCCATGAGGTTGGCCTTGCTGCGCTCCAGGGCCGCCTGGAGCAACTGGGGATCGAGCCGGGCGATCACCTGGCCCTTCTTCACCAGCGAGTTGTAGTCGACGAGGATCTCCTGGATGCGGCCGGACACCTGACTGCCGACCTGCACCGTCACGAGCGCGGACAGCGTGCCGGTCGCCGACACGCGCGCCTCGACGGTGCGCCGCTGCACCGGGACCAGCTCGAAGCCGGCGGCGGGATCCTTGGGCTTGGGCCAGAAGAACCAGGTGCCCGCGGCCGCGATGACCGCGAGGCCCAGCAACCACCAGCCCAGACCCTGGGGCGGGCCTCTACGCCGGGTGGGCTCGGCGGGCGCGGGGCGGTTCTGGGTGGAAGGGGAGGACTTCTCGTCGCGCTGTGGCAGCTCACTCATGGGCCTCATGGTCCAAGAATTAAGCGCCAGAGCATTTGGATGGATGAAGTGCAGATTACGAAATGTGACGCCGGGCCTGGTCGGCTGCTAGGCGGCGGGGGCCCCCGGAAGCTGGACCCGGGCCGTTGTTCCTTGACCCGGCTGGCTTTCCAGGCTCAACGAGCCGCCGTGGGCGACGACGATGCGGCGCGCCAGGGCGAGTCCCAGCCCCACGCCGCCGGTGCGCCGCGCCCGGCTCCGGTCGCTGCGGAAGAAGGGCGTGAAGAGGTGCTCCATGTCCTTGGCGTCGATGCCGATGCCCTGGTCGGCGACCTCCACCTCCAGGCCATTGCCAGAGTTCCGGGCGCTCAGGCGCACCGTGGTGTGGGGCTCGGAGTACTTGCCCGCGTTGTCGAGCAGGTTGTCCAGGGCCCGGCGCAGCAGCACGGGATCCGCCTCCAGCTCGGGCAGCGTGGAATCCATCCGCACGTCCAGTGTGTGCTCGGGCCGGGCGGAGCGGAAGCGCGCGGCGGCCTTGTCCACCAGGGCGCGAGTCTCCACGCGCTCCAGGCGCAGGGGCGGGGTGGCTCCCGGCGTCTGGGTGGTGGTGAGATCCAACCGGGCCGTGGTGAGCACGTCGTCCACCAACCGCTCCAACTCCCCCAGATCCTCGGCGATGTCCGCGAGCGACTCGCGCGCGAGCACGGCGTCGCCCTCGTTGGCCAGGTCCAACGCCACGCGGATGCGGGCCAGGGGCGTGCGCAGCTCGTGCGACACGTTGGCGAGCAGCTCCTTCTGTGAACGCAGCAGGTGGGTGATGCGCTCGGCCATCTCGTCGAACGCATCGGACACCTGCCCCAGCTCGTCGCGGCGGCGCAGGCCCACGCGCGTGCTCAGGTTGCCCTCGCCGAGCGAGCGCGCCGCGGCCGCCAGCTTCTGCAGGGGCACGGCCAGGGTCCGGGCGAAGAAGAGCGACGTGACGGCCAGGCTGCCCAGCATGATGAAGAGGGGCACCATCAGGCGGCCGGGGGGTGGGGGCGGCCTCGGTGGCCGTGTCTCCTGCATGAGGGCATAGGCCTCCAGGGGACCCGTCTCGGGGATGGCCACCGCGACCCGGTGCGGCCGCTCGGAGTAGAGCATCACCCGCTTCTCCTCGAGCTCGCGGAGCATCTTCGGAGAAAGGGCCTCGAGGGGCGGTGAGCTGTTGGCGCCGAGCAGCCGGCCCTCGGGAGTGAGCACCGTCGCCCGGGCTCCCGGGCGCATCTGCCGCAGCGCGTCCTGGAGCGCGTCGGGGTCGTTCCTCGCGGAGGACCATTCGGCCACCCGGCTGGCCATGTCGCGCTCCACGCCCTCCTTCCAGGGCGCATCCAGGACGTACTTCTGCAGGAACGTCATGCACACCAGGAAGAGCACCACCTGCGCGACGCCCACCAGGTAGATGCGCAGCAGCAGTCGGCTGGCGAAACGAGGCCGCCGGAGCCTCACGACTCCTCTCCACTGGCGAGCAGATAACCCGCGCCGCGCACGGTGCGCAGCAGCTTCGGGTTGCGTGGGTCCTCTTCTATTTTCTGGCGGATGCGGAAGATGTGGACGTCCACGGAGCGGTCGAAGACCTCCTCCGCGTTGCCCTTGACCAGATCCAGCAGTTGCTCGCGGCTGAGCACGCGGCCGGCGCGCTCGGCGAGCACCCGCAGCAGGGCGAACTCATAGGTGGTGAGCGGCAGCACCTTGCCATCCAGCGTGGCGCGCAGGCTCCGGGGATCGAGCGACAGCTTGCCCGCCTGGATGGGCTGGGACGAGGGGCCGGCACGTCCGCGGGCCCGGCGCACCTGGGCGCGGATGCGCGCGAGCAGCTCGCGGGGGGAGTAGGGCTTGGCCAGGTAGTCGTCCGCGCCCGTCTCCAGGCCAATCACCCGATCGACCTCCTCGCCGCGCGCCGTCACCATGATGATGGGGATGTCGCTGCGGGTGCGCAGCTCGCGGCACACCTCGATGCCATCTCTCCCGGGGAGCATGACGTCCAGGAGGATGACGTCATAGGCGTGGCGGTTGGCCTCGGTGAGGCCCTCGGGGCCCGTGCCCGCCACGGTGACGAGCAGCCCATGCTCCTGGAGGTAGCGGCTGGTGAGCCGCGCCAGCCGGTCATCGTCCTCCACCAGCAGCACCTGGATGGTGCCTTCCTCCGAAGGGGAGTGTGTTGTCTCCTCCATGTCCCGATTCCTCCTGCCGCGCGGGGCCTGCCCAGGTCCACCGGGGTGAAGATACGGCCTGGGCGCGGCGGATGGGGGGGTGCTCCCCCAGGCCGCACCGCAGGATGCCGCCGGGACATGTCGGGCGGGCTTCCCCTGGATGAAGAAATATTACGGCGCGCCCTCACGCTCCGTGTGGGAGCGAGGGAGCGTCCAGGGGGAGGGGGGCGGGGTCGCGCTCCTCGCCGCGCATCAACCAGCGGATGAGCGGGGTGGCGATGAAGGTGGAGACGATGGCCATGAGCACGAGCATGGTGAACATGCTCCGGGGGAGCACGCCCAGGTCGTACCCCACGTTGAGCGCGATCAGCTCCATGAGGGCCCGGGTGTTCATGCAGACGCCGAGCACCAGGGACGAGCGGTGGTCCTCGCCGACGAGGCGGGCCCCCACGTAGGCGCCCCCGAACTTGGAGACGAACGCCACCGCCATCACGAGCAGGCAGATGCCCACCTCGCGCAGGGAGGACAGCGAGCCGACGTTCGTGCGCAGCCCCGTGTACGTGAAGAAGAGGGGGAGGAAGAAGGTGTTCACCAGGGGAGACACCCGCGTCTTCCACTCGTTCACGAACTGGCGGTCGTCGTGCAGGGCCGCGCCCATGACGAACCCGCCGATGATGGCGAACACGCCGATGAGCGACGTGATGGACGCGGACGCGAAGATCACGAGCAGGAGCAGGGCCACGGCACTCGCCTGGAGCCCACCGCGGCGCCGCAGGTGGGTGCTCACGAAGCGCTTGAGGAGCGGCCGCGCCACCAACAGCACGAAGGCGACATACGCGGCGAGCGTTCCCGCCCGGAAGAGGAGCTTGGAGGGCGCGAACTGGTGCTGCACGAGCAGCGTCACGACGCCCAAGAGCAGCCACCCGGCGATGTCGTCGATGGCCGCCGCGCCGATGCTCAGGGCCGCGACGCGCGTGTGGGACAGGCGCAGCTCCATGAAGATCCGCCCCAGGATGGGGATGGCGGTGATGGACATGGCGATGCCGAAGAAGAGCTGGAACCCGAACAGGGCGGGCCGGGGCTCGGCGAGCCGTTCATGGAACCAGGGCGCGGTCAGGTAGCCCATGGCGAAGGGCAGCAGCAACCCCACCATGCTCACCACCACGATGGACTTCTTCGACGTGCCCAGGTTGGCCTTGAACTCGAACTCGAGGCCAATCTGGAACATCAACAGGATGAGGCCGACCTGGGAGATTCCGACGAAGGTCTGCGAGGTGGAGCCATCGAACAGGGTGTGCATCAGGTCCGGCGCGAGGGCACCCAGGATGCTGGGGCCGAGCACCAGCCCCGCGAGGATCTCCCCCGAGACGTCCGTCTGGCCGAGCTTCCGGGCCACGTACACGACCAGGCGCGTCGTGGCGAGGATGGCGATGAACTGTCCGAGCAGGTGCAGGACGAGCTCTTCCGCCTTGGTGCCGACGGCGGATTGGGCCCCATCGGTGGTGGCCTGGACGAGGGTGGGGAGCAGCGCGAGCGGGTTCATGGGTGCACCTCAATGGAGAAGTCCGGACGGGTGGCCCGGAGGCACAGGTCGTCGAAGTAGTGCGCGGATGTCTCGAGGGCCGCCGCGATCCCTTCCGCGATGGGCAGGCGCACGCGCGGATCGCGCCGCACGCTCTCCTCGATGACGTTGTCGCCCCAGTCGCGGGCGTGGTCGTCGTCGCAGGCGAGGTGGACGCGGATGAACTCCATATCGGCGGCCGCGAAGCCCAGGCGCTCGAGCCCCTTGCCCATGTGCTCGAGCCGGTAATGGGCGATGGCCTCGGTCGCGAAGAGCGAGCCGATGAGGTTCCAGGGCTCGAGGTAGTAGCCGTAATAGAGGACGAGGCAGCGATCGACGAGGCTCGGGTACGTCGCGAGCGGGAGCTCTGGGCTGGCCTTCGCCTTCACCGCGAGGAACAGCCGCCGCATCAGGTCGGCGTGGGGGATGGGCACCTGCTCGTCCTCGATGTTGCGGACGATGGCGGCGCGCGCGGTGTTGGTGAGCGGCAGGTCGAGCGTGCGCCGCACGAGCGGGAGGAAGGAGGGGTAGGCGGCGTTCTCCAGGAGGAACGTCGCGTACTCGTGCACGCCCACCTCGTGGGCCAGCCGGTCGTACCAGGAGTGGCGGGCCGCCGGGTGCTGGAAGATGGCGGCTGCCCACCGGGACTCGGGGGTCGCGAGGAGCGCGTTCGCGAAGGTGCTCCGGTGCCCATGCTCTCGTGCCCACCACTGGCTCAGCGCACTCTCCTCCGCCGGCTCGAGCCGTGAGCCCATCCGGGCCACGCACGCCTTCAGCAGCTCTGAATCCGTGAGGCGTTCCATCATGCACTCCGTTTTTCGTTCGAGGGGGGGCGGAGCCTGGAGAAGGGGCACCCGGCGGGTGGGGCGCTGGGGGGAGCGGCCTTACGCTCGGCCTCGAAGTAGCGCTGGCACAGCTTCAGGCGGCGCGCGTCGAGGACCATGTACGTGCCCAGGACGAGCTGCAGGACGCTTCGCCCGACGTCCTCCCACGGCTCGCGGGCGCTCATGGCCGCGAGGAGGCGCTCGCGCGCACGGAGCTCGGGGGCCTTGTTTCTCGGCTCCAGCACGCACGGCCCACGGTGGGGCAGCGAGCGCGTATGGGTCGCCGTCGAGAAGGCCCGGAAGCGCCGGATCGTCTCTCGCGCCACGGCCCGCATGGTGACGAGGGCGATGGCCTGCGCGGGGCAGGGACGGTTCGCCGGAGCCCCGAAGGGCATGTAGTTCACGTCCTTCGTCGACTGCTTCAGCCAGCGATCCGGATCGAAGCGGCCCGGGTCCTCGAAGCCCGCGTGGTGGTAGGCCTGATAGTTGAAACAGAGGACCGAGCCCTTGGGGATGGGGGGCACGCCCTCGAGCGTGATGTCGTCGGTGGTGATGCGGTGGGCGATGCCGAAGAGGGGATGGACCCGGAGGGACTCGGTGATGATCCGGTCCAGGTAGCGATCGTCGTCCAGCGTGTCCGCGAGCCGCTCCTGGACGGCCGCGTCCTGCGCGAGGAAGAGCAGCAGGTGGGCCATGGCCTCGGACATCTGCACCACGGCGGTGTTGAAGTAGACGCCTTGCAGGTAGAGCGCCCGCTGTTCGAGGGACATCCAGGAGGGCAGCTCGTGCGCGACGTGACCCGCCTCGAGCCGCCCGCGCAGATAGCGCGTGAGCCGCAGGCGCCGGCGCATGTGGCGGAGGCTCGAGCCCTTGAGCGAGGTGACGACGTCGTCCGCGTTGTCCACGATGAGCCCGCGCGCCTCGCGGGGGCACGGCTCGCCGAAGACGACCTCGTAATAGAACTCGGCCCAGATGGGCATCATCAGGTCGCGCAGGCGCACGCTCGTCGCCTTCTGGAAGCGCTGCTCGTCGAGGACGCGCGCCGCGCACCGGGCCGCGAGCTCCTCCGCGCTTTTCCTTGGCAGCGCGAGGATGCGCTTCGTCACCCGGGCGACCTCCTCGTAGCGCTCACCGGGCTCGAGGTGTTCCTGGTGCAGCTCGGCGCCGGGGGACAGCCAGTACCAGAAGAGGTCGGACAGGCCCGCGCCCTTGCTCCGGCCGTTGGCGGCGGGGTGCGAGTACAGCTCCTTGAAGCGCGACACGTCGATGTGCTCGCTGGGGACGGGGAGGCCTTCCTCGCCGTTGATGCGCGTGAAGATGCGCGTGCGCAGCCCGATGATCGCGGCGGGCAGGCGGGACGTCAGGAGGTTCGCCATCGGGGTTCCCATCGTGAGAAGTGCAGCAGTTCGGGGCTGGCGTCGTCCGCCGAGCCGCAACCGCACAGGGCCAGTGCGCGCTCGAGCTCCGAGCGCAACAGGGAGAGGACATGGGCCACGCCGGCCTCGCCGCCCACCGCGAGTCCCCAGAGCACGGGGCGGCCGATGGCGACGGCGCGAGCCCCGAGGGCGAAGGCCTTGAGGGCATCCGTGCCGCGCCGCACGCCCCCATCGAGCACCAGGGGGAGCCGGTCCCCGACGGCGTCGGCGATGGGTGCGAGCAGCTCGAGGGGGGCGGGGACGGTGTCGAGCTGCCGGCCCCCGTGGTTGGAGACGAAGAGCGCGTCGACGCCGCTGTCCAGGGAGCGCTTCGCGTCCTCCGGGTGCAGCACGCCCTTGAGGGCGATGGGCAGGGAGGTGAGCTCGCGCAACCAGTCCACGTCCGCCCAGGACAGGGTGGGGGAGAACGCGATGGAGCGCGCCGGGCCGCGCTCGCCGTCGGGGCCGAGCGGGCGCATGTTCTCGCAGCACAGGCCGGGCGGCAGATCCATGAAGCCGTTGCGCAGGTCGCGCTCGCGGCGGCCGAACACGGGCGAGTCGACGGTGACGACGAGCGCCTTGCAGCCCGCGGCCTCCACGCGCCGCACGAGCGCCTCGGTGAATCCGCGGTCGGGCTGGAGGTAGAGCTGGAACCAGAGGGGACCGCCCGCCTGGGCGATGTCCTCGATGGCGGTGGTGGACGCCATGCTCACGGTGAAGATGGCGCCCGCGGCCGCGGCGGCCCGAGCCGTGGCGCGCTCGCCCTCGGGGTGGGCCAGCCGGTGGAAGGCGGTGGGCGCGAGGACGATGGGCAGGGAGGCGCGGCAGCCGAGCAACTCGGTGTCGAGCCGGGGGGCGCCCCGTCCGCGGAGCACCCGCGGCACGAGACCGACCCGGGCGAACGCGTCCTCATTCGCCCGGAGCGACACCTCGTCCTCGGAGCCCCCCGCGAAGAGATCATGGATACCGGGCTCGAGGAGGGCGCGGGCCGCGGCCTCGAGTTCCCGCAGGGAGAGGGCCTTCATCGCGACGGGCTCCGTGTGTGCTCAGGCCGCGGGCCGGTTGTTCTTCTCGGCGGCCTTGGCGAGCTCCCGCTCGAAGAAGGCGCGCAGGGGGGCGCGGTGGACGGTCTCGCTCGTCCAGTCGTTCTCGAGGTTCTCGGTCACGTGGTGTGTCGCCACGAGTTCGCGCTGGTGGTAGCAGCGCACCACGGGGTGCAGGTAGCGGCCCTCGCCCGAGCGCATGGCGTCGTTCTGGGCGATGCGGCCCACCTCGACGTCGAAGGGATCCACGTCCGCGTGGCCCGGGCCGTACTCGAGGCTGACGGTGAAGTGGCACGGGGTGTCGCCGAACGAGCTGTCCTGGGTGTAGGCGAGCGGCACCTCCTGGAGGTACTTCGCCTGGCCGTCCTGACCGACGAGGATGGAGTCGCCGAGGAAGGAGAACTGCTGCCAGAGGCCGGAGCTGCGATTGACGCGGGCGAGCACCGCCTCCATGAGGGCATCGGGCTCGGCCGGGTGCACCTGATGGGGCCACTCGGCGCCGTGGTACTTGCGCTCGAGGATGCGGTGCAGGGCGCGCACGCTGTAGCGGAAGCCGTGGATGAAGCCGCCGGTGGACTTCTTGAAGTCACGCACCTGGCCGATCGTGCCGGCGAAGTGCAGGCCCGGGACGTTGGTGGACTCCCACTCGGCGGTCTGGTTGGGGAAGCGGTCGCGGATGACCAGCTCGGGCCGGCAGTTCTCGTCGAAGATGGACGCGTCGAAGCGGAAGCCCGTGCAGAGGATGATGCGGTCGTAGCGCAGGTCTTTCGTGACCTCGTTGGCGCGCGAGAAGCTCAGGGTGACGACGAAGCCGTTGTCCTGCTTCTCGATGCGCTGGATGTTGCCGTCCAGCAGGGCGTTCTGGGACTTGAGCTGGTAGGTGTCCAGGAAGTTGTTGTTCACCGCGCGCAGGTGGCCCACGTAGTGGGTGCGCCACGCCATGCGGATGGAGGACGGGCCCGCGACGTGGATGACGGCGGCGGTGGAGATGAGGTTGTCGGCGGTCTCGAAGGCGGAGTTGCCCTTGCCGATGATGAGCACGCGCTTGTTGATGAAGTCCTTGGGGTCCACGGACACGTCCCCGTAGAGCTCCGCGTGCTCGATGCCGGGGATGGGGGGGATGTTGTGTTTGGTGACGCCCGTGGCGGCGATGAGCCGCTTCGCCTCGAAGGTACGGCCCTGCTGGGTCTCGACGCGGAAGCCGCCGTCCGGGGCGCGACTGACGCGGGTGACGCGGGTGTCGTACTCGATGGGGAGCTGGGTCTTGCTCGCGAAGTCACTCAGGTACTTCACGATCACGTCGGCGGGCGGGAAGTAGCGGTCCGTGTATTTGGTGAACAGGAGTTCCGGGTCATCGGACAGGAGCGAGTTCCAGTCCATGCGCAGGTTGAGCTCGGGGTCGCTCGTCCCGTTGTAGACCTTGTTGCTGGAGATGAGCGTGCGGTGGCGCGGATAGGTCTTGAAGAACGTACCCGCGGAGCAGCCCGCCTCGAGGATGCGGAAGCTCCGGCCCGTCTTGGCGAGCAGATAGCCCAACTGCAGTCCCGCCGGACCCGCGCCGATGATGAGGTAATCCATGGTGGTGTCGTCTTCTCGAGGGGCATCGTGTGGAACGTCTCGATGCCGGGGGGCCCCTCGTCGTCTCCGTTCGAGACGACAAGAAGGGTGGCACGTGTCACCGAGATGTGTCAACGGAGTTGTCGCCTGGAAGTCTGTCTTTTCGTCCTCTCAATGTCTGGGAATGCAGGGGGAGCGCGGAGCCGGGTTCGTGGGGGCGTGGTGGGGGGCGCCCAGGTGCGGATGCGCAGCGACCAGCGGCCTGGATGTTGGGCTCGGGCCCGCTCATACAGCAGCGTCCGGCGTTGGAATATTCGCGTGTCACGGCCGAAGTAGCGATCCTCCGGGGTGACATAACCCAGGCGGCAGTGCAGGTGCTCGCGGTTGTACCAGTCGACGAAGCGGGAGATCCAGGCGCGGGCGGCCGCGGCGGACGGGAAGTGCTCGCGAGGGTAGTTGGGACGGCCCTTGAGGGTTCCGAAAAGGGATTCCACGAAGGTGTTGTCGTTGCTCACCCGTGGGCGGCTGTAGGCGGGGATGATGCCCAGCCGCCGCAGCGTGTTCGTCATCGCGCGGCCCTTCATGGGTCTGCCGTTGTCGGCATGGAGGATGAGTCCGGAGGGCTCGACCCCGTTGCTCCGGCAGGTCTGGCGGATGAGCCGGGCGGCGCGCCGGGAGCTTTCCTCGGGGTGGATGCGCCAGCCCATGATGCGCCGGCTGAAGACATCCATCACGAGGTACAGATAGAGGAAGGCTCCCCGCTGGGGGCCTCGCAGGTAGGTGATGTCCCAGCTCCATATCTGATTGGGCGCCATGGCGGGCTGCTCGTGCATGGGCCGTGATGGCGGGGAGCCACTGCGCACGGAGGGCGTCATCCCTTCCGCGCGCAGGAGCCGGTACAGGGTGGACTCCGAGGCGAGGTAGCGGTTCTGGTCCGCGAGTCTGGGGACGATCTGCCGGGGAGAGAGCCCCTGGAAGGTGGGGGAGCGGAGCAACTCCAGGGCGTAGCGCCGCTCCTGCTCGCCGAGCCGGTTGGGCGGAGGGCGCCGGGTCTGGCTCCGCCCATCCATCGCCTGCGCGGAGTGGCGCCAGCGTTGGAGGGTGCGCGAGGACAGGCCCAGGAGTTGGCAGGCGGAGGCCTGCCGCGCGCCCTCGGCCACGGCCCGCTCGACGAGGGCGAGAACCCGGCCGCGGGTGTCGGGGGGATGAAGCCGACCCCGTCCTCCCAAGGTGAGCCCGCGTGCCTTCACCGCCAGCATCAACAGCGCCCGTGCTTCCAACAGGGCCCTGCGTTGGCACTCGTGCTCTCGCTCGAGTTGCTTCACCCGTGCGGCCATGACGTCCATCCGCGCATCTTCTCAGAGGGACATTCGATTCCGCACGGGTTCTCGGCGGCTGGGAGGCGGGCTCGGGGAGTGTGGATGCGGTGAATGAACTTCACCCCGGACGTCTTCTGCTCGCGGCGTGGGGGCGGAGCCAGTCGTCGGCTAATTCATTCACCGCCCGCGATGATGCGGCGCAGTCCGGGGAGTGAATTCTTCGTGATGGGGTGCTCTTCGCCCAGGGAGTGCAGCAGTGCTTCCATGGCCTGATGGGCTGTCGTGACGGCTTCGGGCTTTCTCAACGCGGCCTGGGTTTTCGCCAACAGGTCGAGTGCCTGGGCTGTCTCGGGATGGTGTAGACCCCAGGTCTCACGAGCGATGTCAACGGAGCGGCGCAGTAACGGCTCTCCTTCCTGTGGACGCTCTTGCAGAGTTAGAGCGAAGCCCAGGTTCGCCAGGGTTGCGCAGAGTTTGGGATGTTGAGGCCCGAGCGCCTGCTCTTGGATGGCAAGAGCTTGGCGCAGCAACTCCTCCGTCTCGCTGTAACGGCCATGACTGGCGAGTACCCTGGCCAGCTCGTGAAGCGAATTGGCGTAGTCGACGTTTCGCGGGCCGAGCGACTGCTCTAGAATGGCAAGCGACTGGCGCAGAAGTGTCTCCGCTTCTGCGTAATGGCCTCGTTCGTAAAGGACATAGCCCAGTTCGTGGAGAATCCGTGCACGAACCGCGGGATGGACCTGCTCGGTTGAATTGAGTTGATGGCGAAGAAGCGACTCGGCTTCCGCGAGTTGACCTCGTGAGCTGAACACCCGGACGAGCAGTACCCAGTGCTCTGGATCGGCATCCACTGCACGTCTAGCCCAGACGTAAGCCACATCGAGGTCCTGTACGGTGAGGGCCCTGAGTGCTACTTGGCTCCAAAGCCATTCTGTCCGAGGAGAGCACCGAAGCAGTATTTCAGCGATCTCATCCCTCGCCCCAATGCCTTTGATCCATTCTTGAGAGGGGAGTGCCTTCGCCCACGCGGACCACCACTTGAAATCCTCGGCGTCTACCCGCTCCCCTTGGCTCAATCGCCGTTCGATGGTTTCCAACTCCGCCCGGTGCCGCCGCCGCATCCCGTCGCGCTCCGCTCCAAATGCCCTCATGGAGGGAGGCGGTGCGCTTCCTCGGGCCAGCTGCTTCTCTGTCACCAGCCCATGCGCGGAGGCCAGCCGCCCCACGGTCGCACCCGGATCTGTCTCCTTCAGAATCGCCCCCTCCAAGGAGTGATCGCCGACACCTCGTTCCAGGAGATCGCCCAGTAATTGGATGGCTTCGGGCTCCAGGTCCACCAGCGCGGCTAGCCGGCCCGGTTGTTTCGCTCCGGCTTTCCTCAACCGCTCGTAGGCTTCTCCTGGCTCCGCGACCTGACCATGGACCTCCCACCAACCCGGGGATCGCACAGATGGCTCGACCAGGAGGGTCCGTGTCTGGCGCCTCGCCTCGGCCAGCGCCCAGCGCACCCGCCGGAGCCGGAAGTCTCCATCCACGTCCGTCCACGCGAGCCACTCTCCGGGACCGCTCGCCCTGATCTCCGCGACGAGCTCCGCGTACGGCCGTGTCGCGCTGACCTTCCTAATCACCCGGTGGGGCCTCGCCACCGCGAAGCTCGCCTCCAGGTTGCCTCCCGTCCAGACGATGCCGGGCACCCGGGCCGCCAGCGCACGGCGGAGTCCCGCCACCGCGTACGGAGGCGGCCCCGCGGGACACTCCAACCGGAGCGAGACCCAGTCGAGGAAGTCCACGGCGCCCCGCGACAGCGCCACGGACACTTCGCGCGTGCAGAACAGCACCACGCGCAGCGCACGCGAGGCGAAGAGGGGCCGGTTGATGTTCAGCCAGTCCGCGTCCTCCGCGCGTGGAATCAGCACCAGCGTCGAGCCGGGACGGGTCTCCACGAGTTGCTGGGCCTCGGTGTGGACCTCCAGCTCCGGGGAGATGGGCAACAGCGCCCGCACCAACTCCCCCAACCGCTCGGGGCGGGCGTGGTCCACCAGCACCAGCAGCCCGGCGCGAGACAGCCCGAGCGAGACCTTCAGTCTGCGGAGCCAGCCGGGGGTTGCCGGACCAGATGCATCGTCAGGAGCGGATGGGGGTAGTACCATTCCGAGTCGTTGGGGTAGGGCAGCAGGTGTTGGTAGTCGAGCAGCTCATGCGCCAGCTCTCCTGGCGGTAGCAGGTGCTGCGGATCCTTCATGACTTCTTGCAGGAGTCGGATGTGATCCGTGTTCAGTCCTGTCTCCTGCCTCAATCGCCACTCATCCAATACCTGCTTCACCAACTCCGGAGTCGCGGCGGGAGCATCCTGGTCCCACGCCACCTCGGACAGCGAGCGGATGAATCGGACGAAATCCCTGGCCCTCCCACCCGAGCGATAGGCGAGTTCACCGAGCAACTCCGGGCTCACCAGTCCGAGGGCCTCGTTCCCCAGGTCGTTCACCCGCTGCGCGTACAGCTCGCGGAAGAAGCCCACTCCGTCCCCAGGTTGGCTCGGGTCGTCATGGTTCAGCACGGGCTCGTTCACCAGCGCGTTGGCCTTGAAGCCGCGCACTCCGGCCGTGGCGACGTCGTGGCGGAGCGCGAAGGGGCCACACACCACCAGGGGACAGATGAGCTGGGAGAGGAGCTGTGACTCGACGAAGAGCGCCTTGGCGCGAGGCAGATCCCGGATGCGATCCAGGCCATCGATGACGAGCAGCACCTTGCGGTGTTTCTGCTGCACCTCGCCCAACAGCAGGTTGACGGCACCGAGGAGTTCCTGCACCTGCCGGTCCTGGTCGGGCACCGCCTTCTCACTGCGTCCCAGCGGCAGGTTCCAGGTCTAGGCTCGCAGGGAACCCATCACGGTCTTGGCACCCTTGAGCGCCAGGGCCGCTCCGGCGGCCTCCGGGCCCAGCGCTCCCGTGGTGGCGAGGGTCGCCCCCAGGTCCAGGGCTTCCTTCGCGAATGAGCCCAGGTCGAGTTGGGGGGCGGGTGTCTTGGTGGCCTCCGCCAGCCCCTGCCAGGCCTGGCCGAGTTGCTTCACCATCTCCGGGTCCAGCTCGGTTCCCAACCGCTCCTTGAATCGGAACACCAGCGCCAGTCCCGCGAGGAAGCACACCTCCCACGCCTGGATACGGTAGAGCGCGTTGGGATCCTTCACCACGTTGGCGAAGTGCCGCTCGAGGTCCAGGAAGACGACCAGCTCGCGTTGCTCGCGCTCCTCGGCGACGCGCATCAACTCCGTCGTCTTCCCCGTGCCCACCGTTCCCATCAGCAGGATGCGCGGGATGCCGAAGGGTTGATCCAACGTCTCCAACATCTTCTTCGCTGGACTGTGCGGACGGGGAGCCCGCCATTCCATGGGGGCGGGCAACTCCGGGTCGAATCGCTCGTAGAGTTGTCGAGTTGTCGCCAGAGGTCGCGGCGCGACATGGCGCTGGCTTCTATCACCTGCCCCCGGACCGGGCGAGCGCGCGGAGGAGTGTATCGTTCCGTGGTCCGCTTGACCGGCGCCGTCCTCGTGCCGTCCGGAGGTGTCGGCTCGGACGTCCAGGCGGACGGAGCCGGGTTCACGGAACTCCATCGCGCCGGACGTCGTCGCTTCCTCTTCTGTGGAGCGGATGTGTCCTAGCCTCGCGGCGGCTGGCCTCCTCTTCCGCGGGACTCACTGCCCTTCTTCTTGTCGGCCCGGGACACCTTGGGCACCTTGTTCCGCCCCTTGCGCGAGCGGTCTGAAGCCTGGGCTGCCTCGGCCTGCATCTTCTTGGCCTTGGATGCGCGAACGCCTGCGATGTCGACCACCTCCGTTGTCATCCAAAGGTGGGGATTGAACACGGCGGGCGCACGGCGAAGAGGAGACAACGCGCCGGGCGCCCGCGGGGAGAGCAGGCGGGGAAGACGCGCGGCCCGCGTGCGCCTCAGCCGCGCAGCTTCGCGCGCGAGGCGGGAGGGATTTGAACGAAGCAGCCGGGGGCTCCCGGCATGCGCGCGAAACGGCTGAGTTTGCTGGAGTTCCCCTCCTCGAAGAGGATGGCGTATACCTGAGCGAGTGTCTCCGCGGCCTCATTGAAAAGGCATGCATCCTGGACGGCGAGAGCGGCGAACGTCATGGCGTGGCTCCCTGCGTTGAGGTGGCTGTCGTATCGGGACTTCTTGGAAGATAATCCCGAGCCCCTCGTGCGGCACCCCATTCCGCGGGGCGGGTAGATTCTCGACGTCCTCCCCGCCGCGAAGTCCACTATCGCCCGCCTGCCCTCATGACGGACCGGGAGGGGGTTGCGCCACCAGGGGCAAGCGCATCACGAAGCGGGCGCCGCCCTCGGGGCGGTTCTCCGCGTGGAGTGTGCCCCCGGCCCGCGACACGTACTCACTGCACAGGGCGAGCCCCAACCCCGTGCCCCTGCCGGGGGGCTTGGTGGTGAAGAAGGCATCGAAGATGTGGGGCAGCACCTCCGGGGGGATGCCCGGTCCGTTGTCCTCCACCCGCAGGCACACCGCTTGTCCTTCCCGCCGCGCGCTCACCGTGATGTGCGCGTGGCGCGGGGGGTGCGCGGCCTCCACCGCGTCCGCGGCGTTGAGCAGCAGGTTGACCATCACCTGCACCATGTGCCGCTGGCTCAGCCGCACCGCCGACAGCTCCGGTTCGATCTCCAACGCGACCTCGCCTTCCCGGCCCAGTCGCACCGAGGCCAGACGCCTCGCCTCGTGCAGGGCTTCCTCCAGCACGCCCTCCTCGGCCTCGCCCAACTGGCCGGAGCGCGAGAAGCCGCGCAGGTCCGTGACGATCTGTTGGATGCGCACCACCCCCTGCAACGTCTCCTCGAGCAGCTCGCACAGCTCCCACGGCTCCATGCGGGGGATGCCGCCGTGGTTCGCCTCGCCGCGCAGGAAGCTCAGGTTGGCCTTCACGAAGGCCAGGGGGTTGTTCACCTCGTGCGCCACGCCCGCGGCCAGTTGTCCCATGAGCACGAGCCGCTCCACCTCGGCGCGCTCCCGCTCGGCGCGTCCCCGCAGGCGCTCGCTCTCCGCGAGCTGCTCCAGCACCTGGAGACGGGACTGGTGGGACTCCTGCTGCGCGGCGATCATTCGCCGGTACACGCGCGTGCCGAACAGGGCCAGCCACAGCAGCGCGAGCGAGCTGAAGGCCTGGAGCACCAACGTGCTCGGTGGCACCTGGGCCAGCACGCCCACGAGCAGGACCGCGAGGAGCGCCGCCCCTCCGCTCACGAGCGTGGGCAGTTGGCTGCCCGGGGTGAACAGGGCCAGCATGAAGGGCAGGGCGCCGAACACGTGGAAGTAGGGGCTGAGGGGTCCGCCGCTGAAGTGCACGAGTGTCGTCGCGCACAGCAGCCCGACGAGTCCGCTCGGCACCCCCAACTGCTCTGGTTCGAACCAGCCTCTTTCCAGCGCCAGGCCGAGCCCCACGTAGACCAGGATGAAAAACAACAGGGAGCCCACGAGCGCGGGGGAGAGGCTCCAGGTGACCGCGCAGTGGACGAGCAGCGCGCCCACCAGACAGGCCGCTCCGTTGAAGTAGCTCTTCCTCTGGACTTCCCGCATGGCCTTCGTGTCGGAGAGGTCGGGTCCCATGGCGAAGTGAATCCTACACGTCGCATTCGTGCCTCCCGGGTGGGCTCTCACACGGTGAGAACGAATGGGGGCCCGCGCGGCGGTCCCAGGGTTTTCATGGGGTTGCTCGATAGGGGACAAATCAAGACGTCACCCCCTGAATGGGATAGAATTCTCCTTGTGTCGGCGCTGGCACGTTCGCTGTCGCCACGGACCCATCCCGCTCGGGTGGGTCTCTTCACCAAGGCTTTCCACACCCGAGGCTTTCCACATGGGACGCGCCCCCCGGTTCTCCACGGGCATGTCGTGCTCGCCCGCCATCTCCACGCTGGCGACTCCCGCGTTGATGACGCTCTGGGGAGGCCACCTGCCCTTCGCGCCCGAAGGGGAAAAGCCCCAGCGGGAGCTGAGCCGGCCGGAGTTGTTCGCGCGCATCTGTGTGAGTGCGCCCTACTTCGCGCCGCAGGAGGTGAAGGCGGTAGGGCGGGGTGAGGTGATGGCGCGTCTGCCCGTGGAGCCGCGGCCGGGGGCGGAGGGGTCGCCCCTGCCTGCCTCGGAGGTGTACCGGCACCTGTCGGTCCTCGGTGCGTGCGCGGCGTCGCTGGTGAACCCGAGCGAGGGTCCGCACTGCTACCTGCCCCGGCGCGCGTGGGTGGAGCGGCTCCACGAGGGGCCGCTGCCCCAGGCCACCCAGCCGTTGCACGGCTCGGCGAAGGCGGAGTTCAACCAGCGGCGCACGGCGATCGCGCACGCGCTGCTGTCGGATCCCGAGGGCCAGCCGCTCTTCGCGATGGGTGTGGATTACAACGTGCTGCACGCGGAGTCCTTCGTGCGGCTGTTCCAGGGGACACGGCAGGATCCCCGGCTCGAGGGCCCGTGTCGGGACCCCGCCGTCCAGGTTCCGCTTCCGTCCCTGCGGGACGTGGTGCGCGAGGGGGAGTGCCTGCGGGGCACGCTCGGTCCGGTGGGTCCGGAGCTGTGCCGGGGTCACTTCGAGCTGTTCCCGGTGCTGCCCATGGCGGCGGTGGTGGAGGGCCTGTGTGGGCTGGCGGGCACGCTGCTGGGCCAGGGGGAGGGCCAGCCGCCGGCTCGCTACCTCGTGACGCGCGGGGATGTGCGCACCGAGAGCTTCGCCCACGCCGGAGAGACGGTGCGCTTCGACGCCCACCGGCTGGCCGTGAAGGGCCGTGACCATTACTTCGACTGCTGGGCGTCGGTGGGGGGCCGTGTGGTGGCGGTGATGGAGCTGACGCTCACCTGTCTGGAGTGAGACCTTCCCGCGAGCTGAATGGTGTCCATGAAGTGAAGTCCTGGCATCGCATGAGCGATGCTCCGCATGACGCGGTGCGAGGTGCCCGCCTTCCGCTTGACACCCCGTGCTCCGGCACGGAAAAGCCGGGGGGCAAGCCACCTGCCAGGAGCCCGATACATGAAGCTCGCCACCCTCAAGGACGGAACGCGCGACGGACGGCTCATCGTCGTCAAGCGGGACCAGTCGGCGTTCGTGCCCGCCACCTCCGTGGTTCCCACGCTCCAGGCCGCGTTGGATCAATGGGACGCGCTGGAGCCCCGGCTGCGCGCCCTGGCCGAGGACCTGGAGTCCGGCCGCGTGCGCGGCGAGCCGCTCGACGTGCGCGCCCTGCACTCGCCCCTGCCCCGCGCCTACGAGTGGGTGGACGGCAGCGCCTACCTCAACCACGTGGTGCTCGTGCGCAAGGCGCGCAACGCCGAGCCCCCCGCCACGCTCAAGACGGATCCGCTCGTCTACCAGGGCGGCTCGGGCACCTTCCTCGCGCCCACGCAGGACCTGGTGCTGCCCGACGAGAGCTGGGGCCTGGACTTCGAGTCCGAGGTGGCCGTCATCCTCGGTGACGTGCCGCTGGGCACCCAGGCGAAGGACGCGGGCCAGTACGTGAAGCTGGTGATGCTCTGCAATGACATCACCCTGCGCAACCTCATCCCCGCCGAGCTCGCCAAGGGCTTTGGCTTCTTCCAGGGCAAGCCCTCCACCGCCTTCAGCCCCTTCGCGCTCACCCCGGACGAGCTGGGCGCGGCGTGGAAGGACGGCCGGGTCCACCTGCGCCTGCGCTCCACCCTCAATGGCCAGGTGGTGGGTGACACGGACGCCGGCCCGGAGATGCACTTCTCCTTCTTCGATTTGATCCAGCACATCACCAAGACGCGCGCCTTGACCGCGGGGACGATCCTCGGCAGCGGCACCGTGTCCAACGAGGAGCGCGCCCGGGGCATCTCCTGCCTCGCCGAGCGGCGGATGATCGAGACCATCGAGCAGGGCGCGCCCCGGACGCCCTTCATGAAGGTGGGCGACACCATCGACATCGAGATGTTCGGCCCGGAGGGCACGAGCCTGTTCGGCCGCATTTCCCAGAAGGTGGTGGCGGGATGAGGCTCTATAACTATTGGCGTTCGTCCTCCTCGTGGCGGGTGCGCATCGCGCTGAACCTCAAGGGTCTGTCCTACGAGTACGTGCCCGTGCACCTGGTGAAGGACGGTGGCGAGCAGCACTCCGAGGCCTACCGGGCTCTCAACCCCTTGAGCACGGTGCCCCTGTTGGAGGTCACCGAGGGGGGCCGCGTCCACCGCCTGAGCCAGTCCATGGCCATCCTCGAGTACCTCGAGGAGCGTCATCCCTCGCCTGCCCTGCTGCCCGCCGACCCCTTTCTCCGGGGCAGGGCCCGGATGTTGGCGGAGGTGGTGAACTCGGGCATCCAGCCGCTGCAGAACCTGACGGTGCTCCAGCGCGTCAAGACCGAGTGCAACGCGGACGACAAGGCCTGGGCCGCGCATTGGATTGCCCGGGGGCTGGCGGCGTTCCAGGCGATGGCCCAGGAGACGGCGGGCCGTTACTGTGTGGGGGACAGCGTGTCGTTCGCCGACGCGTGCCTGGTGCCGCAGCTTTATTCCGCCCGGCGTTTTGGGGTCGATCTCCAGCCGTATGGACTGCTCACCCGCGTGGAAGCGGCGTGTGCCTCCCTTCCCGCCTTCCAGGCGGCTCACGCGGAACGGCAGCCCGACGCCGTCCCCGCTTGAAATGGTTTTCGCAGTATCCAATCGCCACGCACCGAAGGAGCCGATGACTCATGGCAAAGCTTGAATCGCTGGGCATCAAGGGTTTGGAGAGCGTTCACTGGTATGTGTCCGACCTGGAGCGCAGCCGCCGCTTCTACGTGAACGGTCTGGACTTCACGGAGCGGGGTGTGTCCTCCCCCGAGCTGGAGGCCAAGGGCAAGCAGAAGTCCGCCGTCTTCCAGGCGGGGCAGATCGTGCTGGTGGTGAGCCAGCCGGTGGGCGAGGGCGGCCGGGCGTGGCGCTACCTGCGCAAGCACCCGGACGGGGTGGGCACGCTCAACTTCCAGGTGGAGGACATCGAGAAGGCCTTCCGCCTGCTGGAGGAGCGTGGCGCCACCTTCATCAACGACATCGAGCGCTACACGGACGAGAAGGGCGGCAAGCTCGCCCAGTTCTCCATCACCACGCCCTTTGGCGACACCACCTTCCGCTTCATCCAGCGCGACGGGTATCAGCCGCTCTATCCGGGCTTCGTGGCGCACCCCGAGCCGCGCGGGGGCACCAACCGCTACGGCTTCAGCCACGTGGACCACATCACCACCAACTTCCAGACGATGAAGCCCATGCTCCTGTGGATGGAGCACGTGATGGGCTTCGAGAAGTTCTGGGAGGTGCAGTTCCACACCGAGGACGTGAAGGCGCAGCAGAAGCGCTCGCACGGCTCGGGCCTGCGCTCCGAGGTGATGTGGGATCCGGCGAGCCGGGTGAAGTTCGCCAACAACGAGCCCTTGCGCCCGTTCTTCAAGGCCTCGCAGGTCAACCTCTTCAACGAGGACCACCGGGGTGATGGCGTGCAGCACCTGGCGCTCATCGTGAAGGACATCCTCACCACGGTGCGTGAGATGAGGGACTCGAAGGCCGTGAACTTCATGCCGACGCCGGGCGCCTACTACGACGGGCTGCCCGAGCACATCCAGAAGCTGGGCATCAAGAAGATCGACGAGGACGTCGAGGTGCTGCGCGACCTGCAGGTGCTCGTGGATGGTGGCGGCGAGCACAGCTACATGCTGCAGATCTTCATGCAGGATGGGGCAGGGCTCTACAAGGACCAGAAGGCGGGTCCGTTCTTCTACGAGCTCATCCAGCGCAAGGGCGACCAGGGCTTCGGTTTCGGCAACTTCCGCGCGCTCTTCGAGAGCATCGAGCGCGCGCAGCAGGCGCAAGGACGGGTCTGACCCGGGAAGTCCCCGGGGCTCGTGGTTCAGGGCCCCAGGGGCAGGGCGGGCGCGTGGGTGGACGGGTGCTCGGGTTGGCAGCGCGGGCACCAGTGGGTGTTGCGGCCGCCGAGCTTGCTCGCGTGCACCGGCGTGCCACAGCGGGGACAGGGCTCGCCCGTGCGGCCGAACACGTGGCGGTGGTGACGGGCCTGTCCCTGGACGCCGAAGAGATCCCGCTGGGTGCCCCGCAGGCGGATGCCCTCGTCGAGCACCTCGCGGATGGCCTCGTGGAGGCGGCCCACCTCGGGCGGCGTCAGCGAGGCGGCGGCGCGGCGGGGATGGAGGCCCGCGCTCCACAGGCTCTCGTCGGCGTCGCGGTTGCCGAGCCCCGCGAGGACGCGCTGGTTGAGGAGCACCGTCTTGAGCGGCCCCCGGCGCCGGCGCAGTTGCCGCGCGAGCAGCTCGGGGGTGAAGTCATCCGCGAGCGCCTCGGGCCCGAGCTCGGACAGCTTCAGGCGCTCGGCCAGCTCGTCCGCGGGGGCGAGCGCGGCCCGGGCATAGCCGAGGGTGTCGCTGAAGATCAGCTCCTCACCCCCGTCCAGGCCGAACACGACGAGGGTGGCCTCGGGCCGCGTGCCACTCACGGGCCGCAGCGCGAGGTTGCCCCAGAGCATCAGGTGGAGGGCCAGCACCTGGCCGTCGTCCAGTGACAGGAGCATGAGCTTGGCCCGCCGCCGCGCGGCGGTGACACGGCGTCCCTCCAGGCGCGAGGACAGCTCCCGGTGCGAGGGGAAGCGCACCGCCGCGGGCTCGAGCACCTCCGCGCCGGTGAAGCACCGTCCCACCACCGCTTGTTGCAGGTCGCGCACCAGCGTTTCCACCTCGGGCACTTCCGCCATGGCCTGGAGTCCTCCTCTCCCGTTCAACGTAAGCAGCCAGCGGGGGAGACTCAACCGGTCATCCCGGACGAAGGGACTTTTGGGGTGGGGTGGGTCGAGGGGCTCGCCCGCCTGCTCGGCCCGCGATAAGGATGCCGCCCATATGGGGACCGCATTCGTCACAGGGGCTGGAGTCCGCGTGGGCAGCGCGGTGGCTCGTGCGCTGGGCCGCGCCGGGTATGACCTCGCGCTCCACGTGAATCGTTCCATGGAACCGGCGCAAGCGCTGGCCGAGGAGCTGCGGGCGCTCGGCCGCCGTGTCTGGCTCTACGCGGCGGACCTGTCCCAGCCCGGCGCGGTGGATGAACTGGGAGCGCGCGTGCGCGCGGAGCACCCGGCCCTGGACGTGGTGGTGCACAACGCGGGGCTCTACGAGCGGGTGGCCTTCGGCGCCATCTCCCGCGAGCAGTACCGGACGATGCTCGGGGTGAACCTGGAGGCGCCCTTCTTCCTGACGCAGGCGCTGCTGCCATCCCTGCGCCAGGGCACGCAGCCGCTGGTGGTGCACATCACCGACATCGGCGGGGAGCGGGCGGAGAGCGGGTATGCGCACTACACGGTGAGCAAGGCCGCGCTCATCATGCTCACCCGGGCGCTGGCGGTGGAGCTGGCGCCGCACGTGCGCGTCAACGCCGTGTCTCCCGGCACGGTGGCCTTTCCGGAGGACTTCGGCGCCGCCGAGCGCGAGGCCATCCTCGCGCGCATCCCCTTCGGCCGCGAGGGCAGCGTGGAGGACGTGGCCCGCACCGTGCTCTTCCTCGCCCGAGAGGCGCCGTATGTCACCGGGCAGGTGATCGCCGTGGACGGTGGCCGGAGCGCGCAACTGTGAGCGCGGAAGCCTTTCATCCCCCCCAGGTGATGGACGACCGGGGCCGGCCGCTGGACATCATCGCGCTGCGGGGCCTCACGGTGGACTGCATCGTGGGCATCTACAACCGCGAGCGCGTGGCGGCCCAGCCGCTGCGGCTCGACGTGGCGCTCTTCCTGGACACGCGCTCGGCCGGGGCCAGCGGAAGGCTCGGGGACACGGTGCACTACGGGCGGCTCGCCGGAGAGCTGCGCTTCCTGCTGGAGGCCTGCCGCTTCGAGTTGCTGGAGTCCGCGGCGGAGGCGGTGTGCCACTACCTCCTCGTGCCTCCCCGCGAGGACTCGCCCCGCACGCGCCTGGAGGCCGCCTCCGTGCGCATCACCAAGCCCCAGGCGCTCGGTGGCCTGGTGGTGCCCTCGCTCCAGGTGCACCGCGCGGCGCGGGAGATGGTCTACGCGGAGCGGGAAGCGTCGTTCGGGCGCGTGGAGGTGCTGCACGAGGGCACCGGCTATGGCGTCTATCGTCTGCGCGTGAAGCCCGGCGGTGTCCTCTCCATGCCCGCGCATCCAGAGGGAGAGGAGAGCGAGCTGGTGCTGGGCTCCGGGCTGTTGGCGCAGGGCCAGCCGGTGGCGCGTGGCACGGCCTTCCATTGGCCGCGGGGCATGGCGCACCGCTATGACAACCCCACGGGCAGCGAGCAGACGGTGCTGTGCGTGGCCCGGCCCCGCCTGATGCTGCCGGCCGGGCCGGCGACGGAGTTGCCCGTGGAGGGCCTCCAGCCCGTGCCCGGGCACGCGTACTACCCGCGCGACGAGCAGGCGGCTTCCGGGCGGGATGCGCCGGGTCCCGGATGAGCCGGGCCGGGGGCGGGGGGACGCGGATGTCAGGCGAAGGGGAGCGCGGACACGGTGGCCTCGGCGGGCCCGTCGCCCAGCGTCAGCACCGTTCCCGGCTCCAGGTGGTCGCGGTGCACGTAGCCCAGCGCCAGGAACTGGCCGGAGCCCGGAGCGCGCACCACGGTGGTGAGCCAGCCGACCTTCTTGCCGTCCTTCTTCAGCTCGGTCCCGGGCGCCGTCTCGGCCGTGCCGAGGCGCAGGCCGGCCAGCTTCCGGTTCATGTGCCCCCGGAAGGTGGCGCGGGCGATGACCTCCTGCCCGATGTAGCACCCCTTGTTGTACGAGATGCCATGCGTGAGGTTGGCTTCCAGGGGGATGGTGGTGTCGACCATGTCCTGGCCATAGCGAGGCACCCCGGCCTCCACCCGCAGCACCTCCAGGGCGCGCCAGCCCAGGGGCCGCAGGCCGAGGCCCGAACCCGCCGCCACCAGCGCCTTCCAGACCGTTTCCAATCCGGGGCGCGGCACCCACATCTCCACGCCCTGGGCGGAGGGCCAGGTCGAGCCCTGGAGCAGGACGTCCTGGCCGGCCAGGGTGGCTCCCCGGGTGGCGTTCGGGGCGAGGGGGGCGAAGGGCTGGCCCAGGACGGCTCCGAGCAGCTCGGACGTCCGGGGGCCGAGCAGCCGCAGCACGCCCTGCTCCTCCGTGGCGTCGTGCAGCTCCGCGTCCTCGGAGATGAGGAATTTCTCCAGGAATTCCCGGACCTTGGCGCCCAGCCCCGGCTCCAGGTCGAGCACCAGGTCATTCTCACGGCGCAGGATTCGGGCGTCGGCCACCATGGCGCCCTTCACGGTGATGAGGGCGGTGTAGGCGGAGGCCCCGGCCACCAGCCCCTTCACGTCCTGGGTCACCATGCCGTGCAGGAAGCTTGTACGGTCCTCCCCGGTTATGCGCAGCGCCTCGCGGTAGGTGGCATCGTGCAGGGCCACGCTTTCCCGGGCCGCCCGGTATTCGGCCTCCGCGTCCCCATAATCCGCCACGACCTCGCGGCCGTTGGCTTCCAGGAAGCGGGCGCCTGCCTGCTCGTGAAGAAAATGCAGAGACAGCGGTTGCATGACCGTCGCTATATAGAGGCCCGGGAGTGAATGCCACGATGGATGTGAAACACCTGTCCGACTTCATGGGCTTCTCCGCCGAGAAGCTCCAGAAGCACAACCTCTTCAAGTCGGAGCGCTTCTTCCTGGACGTGTACTGCCTCGCGCCCGGCCAGACCCAGAAGCCCCACCAGCACGCCCACTCGGACAAGGTGTACCTCGTCCTGGAAGGGCAGTGCCGCTTCCGCATCGGCGCGGACGAGGCCCCCCATGGCCCCGGCGCCGCTCTCTTCGCACCCGCGGGCGTCGAGCACGGCGTCACCAATGATGGTCCCGGCAACGCCCGCCTCCTCGTCCTGATGACCCCCCCTCCGGAGCACGCATGAGCAAGAAGGCCAATCCGCCCCCTCCCCCTCCCGTTCGCGGAGCCCAGGTGCTGCTCGCCCTGGGAATCGCCGAGAGCGCCCTCTCCCTCTTCCAGTGGAGCCAGCTGCTCACCCTGCGCCAGGGCGGCGCCACCGTGTGTGGCGTCTCCGAGCGCGTCAACTGCGAGGCGGTGTGGAACACGCCCTTCGCCGGCGCGGTGCACGAGTTGCTGCGCATGCCCGTGGCGGCACTCGGGCTCGTGTGGGGCCTCGTCGCCGTGGCGCTCTCCGCGCTCTACCTCGTCTGGCAGCGGGGGGCTCGTCCCGTGCGGCCCGCCGTCAACGGGCTGCGCCTGACGGCCGCCGCGGGCGTGGCCGCCTGCGCCGTGTTCGCCGCCGTGAGCGCGAGCACCGGCGTGCTGTGCCCCACGTGTCTGGGCACCTACGTCCTCACGCTCGCCTTCGCCGCCGTGGCCTGGAAGGGTCTGCCCGGCGCGCTCCTGCCCCAGGCGGGGGAGTGGGCCACCAGCCTGAAGTGGACGGTGGGCTTCACCGCGGCCGCCTATGTCGCGCTGCTCGTGCCCGGCACGCAGACGCCCCGCTCCTCCTCGTCCTCGGAGTCCGTCGCCCAGGTGGCTCCGCTTCCGGGCTCCCTGGAGGCCTACCTCAAGAGCCTGTCCGCGCAGGAGCAGCAGGCCGTCTCCGACGCGCTCGCCCTCTACCGCCAGGCCACCCCCCTGCCGGCTCCCTCTCCCGCGCGCCGCCTGTATGGCACGACGAGCGCGCCGGTGAAGATGGTGGAGTGGACCGACAGCCGCTGCCCCCACTGCAAGGCCCTGGTGGAGACGCTCACCGTCATGAAGAAGCGCCTGCCCGAGGGCAAGTTGTCCCTCGAGGCCCGCCAGTACCCGCTCGACAGCGAGTGCAACTTCACCATGCCGCCCCAGGCCACCGATGGCTCCGGCATCCGCTGTGTCGCCGCCAAGGGGCAGATCTGCATCGAGGACGCTCCGGACTACTGGGAGCTGCGCGAGAAGCTCTTCGCCGCTCAGCGCTCGCTCACCAGCCGCGACGCGGTGCTGCAGGTGCTCTCCTCGGGCTCCATGTCCCGCATGCAACTGGATGCGTGCGTCGCCCGGCAGGACACCGAGCGCAAGCTGCGCGACGACATCGCCTACGCCAGGCAGCATGACATTCACGGCACGCCCCTGGTGGTCATCAATGGCCGCGAGGCGCGCGCGTTCCCGGCGTTCCTCTACGCCCTCATCCTGGCGGACGGCAACCCGGACGCGAGCGCCTTCGGCGCGCTGCCCACGCCCCGCGCCTTCCAGGCCCACCAGGCGCACTGAGCGGACGTCATGGGCAAGCGCGACAAGAAGCCCGAGGCGCCTGCCCCCGCGGCGCCCTTCCACAACCCCTTCGCCTCGCTCGCGCTCAACCGCGAGGCGCTGCCCGCCGGGCCCTCGCCCTCGCCCGTGAAGGACGAGCCGGCGCGGGGGCCCGCGCGCGCCGTGGTGCGCATGGAGCGCAAGGGCCGCGGCGGCAAGGAAGTGACGGTGGTGGAGCAGTTGGGGCTGCCCGAGGCCGAGCGCGAGAAGTGGCTCAAGGCGCTCAAGGGCGCGCTGGGCTGTGGCGGGGCGGTGGAGGAAGACACCCTGGTGCTCCAGGGGGATCAGCGCGAGCGGCTGCCCGCGCTGCTGGAAGCCCGCGGCGTGCGCCGCGTCACCGTCGGCTGAGCGCTACAGCGCGGCGATGACGGCGTCGGTGAAGTCGCGCGTGCTGGAGGTGCCGCCCAGGTCTCCGGTGCGCGCCTTGCCCTCGGAGTGCACGCGGGTGAGCGCGTTCTCGAAGCGGCGCGCGGCGTCCTTCATGTCCAACCAGTCGAGCATCATCACCGCCGACATCATCAGCGCGGTGGGGTTGGCCAGGCCCTTGCCCGCGATGTCCGGCGCCGTGCCGTGCACCGCCTCGAACATCGCCGTGCGCTCGCCGATGTTGGCCCCCGGCACCAGTCCCAGGCCTCCCACCAGCCCCGCGCACAAGTCACTGAGGATGTCCCCGTAGAGGTTCTCCATCACCAGCACGTCATAGCGGCTCGGATCCTTCACGAGCTGCATGCACATGTTGTCGACGATGACCTCCTCGTACTGGATCTCCGGGAACTCGCGGCCCACCTTGCGCGCGCAGTCGAGGAAGAGGCCATCCGACAGCTTCATGATGTTGGCCTTGTGCACCGCGGTGACCTTCTTGCGCCCGTTCTTGCGCGCGTGCTCGAAGGCGAAGCGCGCGATGCGGGTGGAGGCCTTCTCGGTGATGATCTTCAAGGACTCCACCACGCCCGGCACGATGATGTGCTCGAGGCCCGCGTAGAGGCTCTCCGTGTTCTCGCGCACCACCACCAGGTCCACGCCCTCGTAGCGCGTCTTCACGCCAGGCACGCTCTTGACGGGGCGCAGCGCGGAGTACAGGTCCAGGCGCTTGCGCAGCCCCACGTTGGCCGACGCCATGCCGCCGCCCACCACCGTGCCCGTGGGGCCCTTGAGCGCCACGCCGTTGCGCAGCACCGACTCCACCGTCGCGTCGGGCAGGTTGGTGCCGAACTTGGCGATGCACTCGGCCCCCGCGTCCCGGTGCTCGAACTCCAGGGGGACCTCGAGCGCCTGGAGGACCCGGAGGGTGGCCGCCATGACCTCGGGGCCGATACCGTCGCCATTGATGACCGTGACCGTACGCGGAGTCGCCATGGCGTTCGCTTCAACCACGCGAGCCGCGCTAATTCAAGGACGGAGGCGGAGGCGGAGGCGGGGGCGCAGCGGAGCGGCGGCCGCGGCGGCGGGGGGCGAGCGTGGCGTAGGGCCGGTAGAACGACTCCCACAGCGCGGCGCGTCGGCCCCGGGGCAGCGGGCGCAGCTCACCCATGGGCGCCCGGGTGAAGAAGGAGGATGCGAAGATATAGGTGAAGACGAGCACCACCAGCCCCACCACCACCGTCACCACCCCGCCCGGTACCGGGCCCACGCTCGCCCGCTGCATGAACTCGCCCACGTCCTTGGGGGCGTAGGGGTGGGTGTACACCTTGACGAACCAGGTGAGCGTCAACACGAGCAGGATGGGGCCGTAGGCGCGGTTGAGCCGCGTGGAGATGGCCGAGAAGAGCGAGAGCTGGATTTGTGGCCGCTCCACCAGGCTCACCAGCTCGCGGATGGCGTCCGGGTCCACCGGCTCGCGGCGCAAGAGCGGCACCCAGTAGCCGTTTTCCAACAGTCGCACCCGGCGGATCCACAAGTCGTAGTAGCGGTAGCGCCGCGCCTCGATGAGCAGGAACGTCAGCACCATCCACAGGCCCACCAGGAACACCACCGGCGAGGCCGAGGTGGTGAAGCCGAAGGAGATGACGGCCGCGGTGGTGGTGAGCGACCAGTTGGTGGTGTTGTCCAGTCGTGAGCGCCAGGTATCCGAGCGGCTGAGCTCGCCCCGGAAGAGCTGCGCCATGGCCGAGTCCGAGACGGGTGGGACCTCGAATTCGTTCTTGTCGCGATCATTACCGTCGTTCGCCATCCGCACCCTCCCAAGGGGGACCGTCGCATTTGCGGCTGGCCGGTCCCAGCTCCCATGCCCACCCTGTACGGGAGGAACCATGGTCATTCCCTTCCTCCAAGACACCCCACGGCCCGTGGACCCGGTGACGGCCCTGCTCGCCCTGCTGGAAGAGGAGGGTGAGCGCGTGGTGCGTCTGTGGGCCAAGCGCATCCGGGCCGAGACCCATGAGTTGGATGTGCCCGGCCGGGATTTGCGAGCCCCCTTGCGCCCGCTGGTGGACGAGCTCGTCCGCCTGCTCAGGGACCGGGGGAGGGACGCCCTCATCCTCTGGCCGGAGGTGGTGCGTTCGCACGGGGCACGGCGCTACGACCAGCGCTTCGACGCGGAGGACCTGGCGCGCGAGTTCAAGGCGCTGGGGGAAGTGCTGCTCTACGTGTACGCGCGGCGCAACCGCCAGCGGCTGGAGCCGGAGGTGGCCACCTTCATGGTGGAGCTGGTGGGCGAGGCGCACGCCTCGGCGCAGGCCTCCTTCACGCGGGTGCTCAAGACGGAGGAGGTGCGCTTTCGCGAGGCGGCGGTGATGGAGTCGGTGCTCAACCACGTGGAGGTGGGCATCCTGCTGGCCGAGCTGGATGGGACGGTGTCCTTCGCCACGCCGCCGGTCAGCCGCCTCATCGGCATGCCCATGCGCGCCGTGGTGGGCGCGCGCTCGCACACGTCGCTGGCGACGGTGCTCTCGCAGGTGAACGCGCGCCACCCGGACGGCACGCCCTTCAAGGTGGCCGACATGCCCTTCATGCGCGCGCTGCGCGAGCACGGGCCGGTGCGCGGCGTGCTCATGGTGGTGGAGCGGCCCGGTGGGGACGAGGCCACCCTGGAGCTGAGCGCCACGCCCCTGCGGCAGGAGGGCGACGAGCTCGCCGGCGTCATCCAGACCTTCACCGACCGCACCGAGGCGGCCAACCAGAACAAGGCGCTCTTGAGCGCCCATGACGAGCTGCGGCGGTTGCAGGACCGGCTGTTGCAGAGAACGCGCACGCAGGCCCTGGGGCAGCTGGCCAGTGGCGCGGCGCACGCGCTCAACAACCTGCTCAACGTGCTGCGCCTGCGCATCACCCTCTTGCGGCGCGAGTACAACCCCGAGCACCTGGACTCGCTGGACAGGACGGTGGGGCAGGTGGGGGAGCTGGTGGCGCGGCTGCAGGAGTTCAACGTGGAGCGCAGCGAGGAGCACCTGCACGACGTGCAGGTGGATGCCATGGTGCGCGAGGCGCTGGAGCTGGCGCGCGGGGAGCTGGAGCAGCGCGAGCACCCGGTGACGGTGGAGCTGCGCCTGGGCAGTCCCGGCGCGGTGCGGGCCGATCCAGGCTTCTTCCGCGAGCTGGTGGTGAACCTGCTCCTGGCCGAGCGCGAGCGGCTGGGGGATGGGGGCGGGCGCGTGGTCATCCAGACGCGCGCGGAGCCGGGGGGCCAGGGCATGCTGCGCGTGGAGGACGCGGGCACGCCCTACTCCGCCGGGGAGCTGACGCGCATGTTCGATCCGCTCAACCGCGACGTGGGCGCTCCCCAGTTGTCGTTGTTGCTCGCGGTGGCGCGCGAGCAGGTGCGGCGCTGGGGCGGGGAGCTGACGGTGGAGAACCTCGCCGGCCGTCCGGGCGCGGCCTTCGTCGTGCGCATGCCGCTGGTGCGCTCGGCCCAGGAGCGCGAGGAGGACGAGCGGCTCGCGGGGGACGGCTTTGGCATGGCGGGACCCCGGCGCTTCCAGCGCACGCGCCGGGTGCTGGTGGTGGACGACGATCCGGACAACGCGCGGATGATGGCGGAGCTGCTCAGCGAGGAGGGCTACGACGTGAAGGTGGCCCCGGGCGGCGAGGTGGCGCTCAAGATGTGGGACGAGCGGCTCTATGACGCGGCGCTCCTGGACGCGGTGATGCCGGACCTGTCCGGATGGGAGGTGGCGCGCGAGCTGCGCCAGCGCTCTCCCCATGCGCTGCTCGCCATCGTCACCGGCATGGACGTGCGCGGGCAGAATCGCGCCAACCTCGCCCTCGTGGACGCCGTGTTCCGCAAACCCATCGACGTGGGCGCCCTGGACGACTTCCTCGGGCAGTCCGACCTCTCCTCCTCCGGCTCCGCCTCGCCCTCTTTTCCGGGTTAATCCCTCTCTTCAGTTCTGGTTTGCAGGTGGGATGGATTTATGCAGCCAGATTGAGCTGGTCAATGATCAGACATGTTGGCGCCCATGGAGGGAAAGATGCGCGGGGGCTGTGGACGCCGAGGGGGGGAGCGGTGTGAAGTTGGGGCTCATGCACAGACACGATGAACAGGACCCATGGGTCGTGGCCCCGCCTGGCTCGGATGAGGATCTGGCGCGACGTCTGGCCATGGCGTCGCCCACGGATACCGCGCGGGGCATGTTCTTGCGCACCACGCTGGACGCGGTCCGCTGTCTGGGTGACGAGGAGGCGGTGCGCGACTGCCAGCGGGCCAGTGGCGAGGACAAGCTCGTCGACTTCTTCGCCTATCCGGTCAGCGCCAGCCTGCGCATGGTGTTCATCGCGGCGCGCATGCTGGAGGACCGCTGTGGAGGCATCGACGAGGCGCTGCGGGCCCTGGGCTACCGCGCCGCGGATGGCTTCCTGTGCTCGGCGGCGGGCATGGCGCTGCAACTGCTGGCCAATGGGGACGTGAAGAAGCTGGTGGACAACCTGCCGGCGACGTACCGGGCCTCGGTGAGCTTTGGCAGCCGCTCCATCGTGTGGACGGGCCCCACGCGCGGCCGGCTCATCATGCGCCGGGAGTTCATGCCCTACCCGTTCCTCGAGGGCGTGTTGATGGGGGTGCTGGACAAGGCGTGCGCGCGTGACGCCCAGGTGCGCGGCCACCAGCTCTCCACGCTGGAGAGCGAGTACGAGGTCTCCTGGCAGACGTGATAGGGCGTGGGGCATGTCCATGTCCCCCCTGCCTGCCCCCACCGCCGTCCTCTTCGACATGGACGGCACGCTCGTCGACAACATGCGCTTCCACGTCCAGGCCTGGGTCGCCCTGGCGCGCTCGCTCGGCCTCGATGAGGCCGGGGCGCCCGAGGAGCGCTTCGAGCGGGAGTTCGCTGGCAAGCGCAACGAGGAGATCCTCCCCGCGCTCCTGGGCCGCCCCATGGCCCCCGAGGAGGTGACGCGCCTGGCCGAACGGAAGGAAGCGCACTACCGCGAGCTGTACGGGCCGCACCTCACGCCCCTGCGCGGGGCCCTGGAACTGCTCGCCCGCTTGCGGCAGGCGGGGCGGGGGCTCGCGGTGGCCACGGCCGCGCCCGCGGCCAACCGGGACTTCGTGCTCGATGGGCTCGCGCTGCGCCCCTTCTTCTCGCGCGTCGTCGGCGCCGAGGACGTGAAGCGGGGCAAGCCCTCGCCGGACATCTTCCTCGCCACCGCCCGGGCGCTCGGCGTGGAGCCCTCCGGGTGCGTCGTCTTCGAGGACGCCTTCAACGGCATCCTCGCGGCGCGCGCGGCCGGCATGTTCGCCGTGGGTGTCACCACCCTCCTGCCGGAACAGACGCTGCGTGAGGCGGGCGCCCATTGGGTCATTCCTGACTTCGCCTCGCTGCCCGAGGAACTCGAGCGCTGGCTGCTGCACGCGCGCTGAGCCTCGACACCGCGCGCGCCCCCTCGCTGTGGCCGGATTGAAAGCTTTCAACGTTCCGGTAGGGGCCGGGTGATGACAGCGCAATCCCACAAGGGGAATGGAAAGACAGACAATGCCTATCCTTTTCCCTGGAAAAGGGAATAAGATGGCGCTGGCTGTTACCGACATCCCGGCGGGGATGCCCTACGCTAGGAATTGGTCGTTCGAACGGGTTGCCGCTCAGGGGGCACTCATGGCCGTGAATGACAGCGTGGGCCTTGGTGGGGCAAAGGCAGACATCTGGGAGCGAGAGCTGGCGCGGCGCGGCGGTCTGGTCGCGGAGCAGCACACGGTGCGTGGGATGTACTTCAATGGCACACTCGATGCGCTCCGCTCCCTGGGGCACGAGCCGCTGGTGAGACGTTGTGTGGAGGAGAGTGGCGAATCCCACTTCCTGGACTTCTTCAGCTACCCCGCGAGGTTGCACTACCGGATGGTCTCCACGGCGCTGCCGGCACTGGCACGGGAGTACGGGGGAGCGGAGGAGGGGCTGCGGCAACTGGGGCAGCAGGTGGCGCAACGGGTGTGGGGGCTCGGGGTGGGCAAGGTGATGCTGTCGTTGTCACCGCTCAGTCCCCGGCAGCTCCAGTCCGCGCTGCCCATGGCCTATCGCACGTCGGTGAGCTTCGGCGAGTACCAGGTGCGCTGGATGGGGCCGTGCAGCGGACGGCTGACGCTCAAGCAGGGCTTCATGCCCTATCCGTTCCACGAGGGCGTGGTGAAGACATCGTTGGGTTTGTGGGGGGGGCGCGCGGTACGTGTCAGTGGCAGGCAGACAGGTGGGCTCGACAGTGAATGCGACTTCTGGTGGCAGTGAGCGGCTCCTTCATGGGCGAGGGAGCACGGTGAGCCCCCCCCTCGAGTTTCCGGGACGCGAGGCCACGCTGTGGGCGCCACGGCTGGCCCAGGCGACCTCGGAGGACATGGCGCGTGGCTTGTTCTTCCAGGGGGCCCTGCGGGCCATCCGGGTCCTCGGCGACGAGGAGCTGGCGGCGCGGTGTGCCGCCGCGTGCGGACAGGCCTGGTTCTTCGACTTCTTCAACTACTCCATCCGGCTCTTCCTGGAGATGGTGTCCACGGCGCTGCCCCCGCTCATGGAGCGCCATGGCGAGGCGGAGTGCACCCTGTGGTTGATGGGGCATTGCGTGGCGACGGACTTCCTGGAGTCGGAGGCCGGCCGGGCCATGCAGGTGCTGGTGCGCGGCGAGGCGCGGCGGCTCGTCAATCACCTGCCGTCCACCTATCTGGTGTCGGTCAATGGCACGCGCTCGGTGGAGTGGTTGGGCCCCCAGCACTGCCGCTTCACCATGAAGCGCGACTTCGCGCCCGCGGCGTTCCACGAGGGCATGCTGGTGGCCATGTTGGAGCGGATGGATGCCCGCCGTGTCCACGTGGTGGGTGTGCAGACAGGCGTGCTGGACAGCGAGTACGACATCTCCTGGCGGTGAGTGTGGGGATGAGGTACCCCAGCGGTTGGATCCGGGCTTCGCGCCCCCCTTCGAATCCGAGGTCCGATTGATTGCTTCTCCTTTAGTCGAAGCCGGGTGGGTTCCCGATCTCTCGCGGCGGCTGGAACTCGTGCCGTCCTCGCACACCACGCGGGGGCTGTTCGTGCGCAGCTTCCAGGCGGCGGTCCTCGCGCTCGGCGAGGGGGACGCGGACGTGCTGGAGCGCTGCCGCCAGGTGTGGGCGCAGCACGACACGTACGTGGACTCCTTCCAGTACCCCTCCCGGCTGCAGCTCGAGGTACTGAGCGTGGCCCTCGAGCCCCTGGCCGCCCGGCATGGAGGCCCCGCCCAGGTCCTGCGGATGCTGGGGCGGCGGTGTGTGCGCGACTTCCTGGCGTCCCACGTCGGCCGGGCGCTGCTCGTGGCGGCGGGCAGTGACGCGAGGCGGCTGATGAACCATGCCCCCGAGGCCTATCGGATCGCCGTGAACGCCGGCGTGCACTCCCTGCGGTGGCTGGGGACCAATCGCTGTGTGTGGAGCATGCACCGCGACTTCATGCCCATGCCGTTCCAGGAAGGCGTCATCCTGGGCCTGTTCGAGGAGGCACGCATCCTGGGCGTGACGGTGTACGGCCGGCAACTGGATACGCTCGAGGGCGAGTACGACATCTCCTGGCGCTGAGCCGGGACGGCGCCGGAGGGCTAGACTCCTTTCGTGCTGACTGCCCTGGAGCGGATCCGTCGCAAGGTGGAGGCTGGCGAGCCCCTGGAGGAGCGGGAGTGGGAGGTGCTGCGCTCGGCGGCCCGGGACACCCCGGGGCCCACGCTGCGGCTCACCCTGGCGCATGCGTGGGTGAACGCGGGCGCCGAGCGCGAGGCCCTGCCTCTGCTCGAGTCCCTGCGGCGTGACTTCCCCCAGGACATTCAGGTGCGCCTGGGGTTGGCGCGGGCGCTGCTCGGGCTGGAGCGGATGGGCGAGGCGGAGACCGTGCTGCGCGACGTGCTCGCCCTCAACCCGGGAGATCCCGAGGCGCTCAAGGTGCTCGCGGTGCTCGCCCTGCGGCGGGGTGAGCACGGCCGCGCGCGGGCCTTCGTGGCGGAGGCGCTGGCGCGGGATCCCTTCGACGCGGAGGCGCGCCTGCTCAAGGAGGAGCTGGAGTCCGGTGAGCTTCCTCCACCCCCCGTGCCTCCGGCTCCGGCGTCGCGCGCGGAGTTCCTCGCCGCGCTGCTCGCCGCGCTGCACCGCGCGGGCGTGGCGTGCCGGCGGCAGGGCACGCACCTGCTGGTGAAGTTCGCCTCGGGAGGGGTGGGCCGGATGGACGTGGACTCGCTCCATGCCGCCTACCGCGAGAGCGCGCAGCCGCTGACGGAGCACGTGGCGGAGCTGGTGGCGCGGCTGCGGGGGTTGTCGGGGCCCGCGGGGGCGGAGGACGGGTGGGAGCGGCGGGTGCGCCCGGTGCTGCGGCCCGCGCGGTTCTCGGAGCGGGCGGTGGGCGCGCTGCACCGGCCCGCGGGCGCGGGGCTCGAGGTCTTCTATGTCCTGGAGGACGAGGCCTTCGTGCGCTACCTGCCCGAGACGTCGCTGGGGCCCGCCGGGCTCTCCGCGCCCGAGGTGGACGCGCTCGCCTGGAGCCACCTGGAGGCGAACCCCGCGCCGGTGCGCGCCGTGGTGCTGGAGGAGGGACGGGTGGTGCTCGTGGAGCGGGGCACCGGTGTCTGGGCGGTGGCGGGGGGCGATGGGTTGGATGGGGCCCGGCTGCTCACCGAGGCCCAGCGGCGGCGGCTCGTCGCGCACGTGGGCGAGGGGCCCTGGTGCGTGCACCTGGGCTGGCGCGAGTTCGCGCTGGTGTGCCGGGAGTCGGACGAGGCCTCGCGCGGCGCGCTCTCCCGGCTGGGCGCGGCCCCGGATGGAATCGAGGGCCTCTTCCGGCTCGCGGACGGGGGACTCGAGGTGCTCTGAGTCCCGCGGCGCGTGTCACCCCGCGCTGGCCTTGGGCGGCAGCACGTCGCTCAGCGCTTCAGTTGTTGGGAGAGAGCTCGCCCGCGAACCACGTGCCCGCGCCGATCCAGCTGTTGCCGTACCCGCTGTGACCCTGGTTGACGTAGAACTGGCGCTGGTACTCGGTGTCCTTCCAGCAGATGAAGAGCACGCACTTCTTCACGGTGCGGCTGCGGAACCGGTAGCCGTAGGCCAGCGGGTAGTGGGTCAGCCAGCCGGTGCCGATGATGGCGGGCACCTTCCGATCCTTGATGGAGTCACGCGCCCTCTCGCGCAGCCTCGTCGCGTGGTAACCAAGAACGTTGTAGTGGGTGGACACGGTCGCCCCCGAGCGATTCTTCAGGTAGCCGTTGGCCTCGTCCATGTTCCAGGGGGCGGTGGCACCATTGTCATTGAAGGGGTTGCAGAAGGTGTCGACGTGGTTGCGCAGCTCCCAGGTCATGTTGCGCACGCCGGTGTCCATGCTCGCGGGCGCCACCGCGTCGGCGTCGTAGCCGCCATTCGCGCGGTACATGCCCCAGCGCTTGGCCCAGGTCGGGTTGCCCAGGGACGCCTGGAGATCACCCCAGCCAAACAGCATCGACCAGGCCGTGGCGCCACAACCGCTGTAGCACCCGGAGGTGTTCGGCCCGGTGCCGGAGGACATCTGCCCGTAGAGGCGCTGATTCGCATGACTGCCGGCGAAGGAGGTGGACCAGGGACTCCAGGCTCCCAGCAGTCCCTGGTCCGCCCAGTGCAGGCTCTCGGAGCCGTCGGATTTCGAGGTGGACGCCTCCGGACTCACATCCTCGCGCGCCAGGACGACGAAGCGCACCGACTCGGCGGGGGCACCGGGGTAATAGATGTCCACGGTCAGCGGCAGCTCGACGCCGGGCTTGGCCGCGACCGCGGTCAGCACCAGCTTCTGGTTGCCCGCGGAGGTGGTGACGAGCTGGGCCCTGACGAACTGGGAGCCCTCCCCGCTGAGCCGGAACTCGGCCTGGGGATACAGCAACGCCAGCTCGGCGGTCCGGCCCTCGACGAGCCCCTCCCCCGAGTCCCGCGCCAGGGCATCCGTCGTCCACTCCTCCTCCGCCTGACGCTTCAGCGACTCCGCGATGGGGGCATAGGACTCACGGTAGCCCGCCTTGAGCTCCTGCCACGATCGCCAGCCGGTCAGCTCGAGGGGTTGGGTGGGAGTGCTCGGGCCATCGACGACCCGGCGGGCCACGGCCCTGGAGGCTTCGCGGTCATCGGCGATCGCCACCTCCGGCACCCACGAGACATCCGTTGGCGTGATGGGGCCCTCGAGCGCGGCCGGGTCCTGACCCACGATGCGGTGGGGCAAGCCGCCCATGTTCGCCAGCATCTCGCCCTCGAGTCCCTCGGCCACATAGGAGAGGGCGTCCACCTTGTAGAAGGTGGTGACCGCTTTGCCAGCCGTCCGGGTCAGGGTCTCGGTCGGCGACAGCCCCTCGAAGCTCCAGTGGGCGATGGGATAGTCGTGGGAGCCCGTCGACACGATGATGAAGCCCATGGACCGATCCCGGACGAGCACGCGGAACTCGTAGTAGGCCACGCCCAGGACATCTGGCCGGTACAGGGGCTGCACATCGGGAGCCAGGAGGGCGCTCCCCCAGGTCGGTGCGCTCTCGGTCCCCCGCATGTCCTCGAGGAGCTGCGCCGCCAGGCGATAGGACTCCCGCGGCACCCGCGTGATCGGCAGGGCCTGTCTGCTCATCAAGAGCTGCTCGGCCCGCGGCTCGGGGCGTTGTGGCACGTCGGCCGCGAGGTCCGTCTGGGGATCCCCCACCCCACAGCCAGCCAGGGTGAGTGCGAAAACGGCGGTCCAGGAGTTCTTTTTCTTCATCACGAGTCGTCTCTCCGTGAGCCTTCAGGCTCATTCAACTTCCTCGCGCTCATCCGTTTGCCGGGGCGCTTGTGAAGGAAACGAAGCCTGGAGGAGATCTTCCCGCTGGGTATTTCCCGGTCTTTTTTTGGAGCCCCTCCGCAATGGGGACCTGGGATAGGCTGTGTCGGCAACTTCACCAGGAGCATGCATGCGCAATGGAATGAAGCAGCTCGGTATGAGTCTCGGCCTCTTCTTGTCTCTGGGGACCTCGTCGGCGGCCCTGGCCTATCCCCCGCAGTGTATGGATGTTTGTTCATGCAACAGCAGCTGTGCCGCGCCTTGCTATCAGGGCACCTTCCGAAGCAGCTGTGCGGATGAGATCTGCGTGGACTACTGCCGGCCCAGCGTCATCCAGGCCTCGGTCTCCCAGGCCTCCTCCACCCAGGAGGCCCAGGACACCCAGGAGCCGCGGGACGCTTCCCAGGATGTCTGCGATGAGCGGGCGCGGCAGGCCACTTCCTCGAAGAGCTGAGCCCACGCCTCCGTACTAGCCAGCGACGAAGGCCACCCCCGGGTGGTGTTGATTTCGCCCATGCTCAACAGGAGTTGCATGGGCATTCCCAGCCGCATGCGCATCAATTGGTCGAGCAGGTAGACATGCGGCTGGGACGTGGGGCTTCTTGAGTCATCTCGTCGACTCAGGGTGTCGTGACCATTTGCCAGGCGACTCCTTGTGGGGAATCAAGCCTGGACAGGTGATGGTAGACGTTGCGTGTGAGGGAGGGACGTGTGCACCTGCCTCGCGGCGCACGAGGGCCGGGGCCCGGGTCAGCTGGACCCGCCCGGCAGGAAGCTGTCGGGGAGGACGGTGTTCACCGCGCGGACCATCTCCGGCAATCGATCCCAATCGACGTCCCAGTCAGGCGCGTAACCATCCCTGCCCTGGGGCGGGGGGGGCGGGGGGACGGGCTCGGTGCCCCACGAGATGGGGGGGCCCGCATCCGCGGTCGCCACGTCCGTGGTCTGGCTCGGAAACGAGCCGTGGTAGCTGACCCCGGGAGGAGTGGTGATGAGGATGGCCTTCTGGCGGAGCATGTTCTCGGTGAAGGGGCCCAGCTCCGTCTGGAGCTGCCCATCGATCACGAAGACGTAGGCGCCGGTGGACATGTCCAGGCCGAAGGCGCGGAAGCGCGGCGGAGGAACCTGGCCCACGGCATTGGGCGGGAGCGTGTACGCCACCACTTGGACGAACTTGCGCGCGGTCCTCGTCGTCCGCCAGAGCTGGTTCAGGTTCACCGTGCTCGACAGGGTGATGACGGGAGGGGGAACCCCCGGGTGCGCCGGGGCCGCGCCCGCCCCGCTCGCCCCCTGAGGGGGCTCCGTCGGCTTGATGCCGCCCGCGACGGACAACCCAGACCCCTGCGCCCCCATCAACGGCTTCACGTCCTTCATCGTCATTCTCCCTCGCCCCATGGCTCCTGGAACATGGCTGCTGGAACTCTCACGAGCTGCCAGCAGAACGCTGCCCCCCTGGAATCTTCCCGGGGGAATTTCCCGGGGATTTTCTCACTCGAAGAGCAGCACGTCACGGACCCAAGGGGTGTGGGAGCGCTGGAGCCAGAGCCGACGCTCGTCCCGGAGGGCCACCGAGGGCGCGGCTCCGGCCCGGATGCGCCCACGCACGGACTCGAAGAAGGGACCGGCCTCGGCGTCCGGAAGGTCCACGGTGGCGGCGAAGACGGCACGGGCTCCGGCCTCCACGAAGGCCACCGGCAGGCTGAAGGACTCGTGCAGGAAGGGGGCGGTGTGCGCCGCGCGGCAGGCCGCCAGGATGACCACCGGCGAGCCCCGCAGGGTCTGGGCGCGGACCTCGCGGGCCGTCAGGGCGTAACGCCCGTCCGGCTCCGGGGACAGCACCACCAGCGAGGCCTCCGAGACCTCGGTATTCAACAGGCCGTGGGCGTGGATCTCGATCTCGGTGGCGTCCGCCATCTCCGCGAGCACCCGTCCGGGAGTGGCCGAGGCCCCGGAGAGCACGCCGCGCCGCACGTCCGGCTCGCCCGGTGCCCAGGCCTTGAGCCGAGGCAGGCCGAGCTCCGCCGGGGGCTCCACGTCGGAGACGACCAGGTGACGGGCCGCGACGGGAGCCGGGTGGAGGGCAGCGGCGCGGCCCACGTGGTAGCTCCAGGGCAGTTCGGGGGGCAGCAGACCCGCGTGCCCCTGCACGGGGGGACGCGCGAGCACCTGGATGTGCTCACACGGGCGGAGCATCTCCAAGAGGGGGGCGGGCACGAGCCCCTCGGCCTCGCGGAAGGGGGTGGTGCGGCTCGCGTCCTGATGGCCCCGCACACCTCCCTCGGGGCCGCGAGCCACCAGCAGGGTGCGCTCGTCGTCCACGGCCACCGCCAGCGAGCAGCGCTCCGGTACCGGCAGGCCTTGCTCCTCGGCGAAGAGCGTCAGCGCGGCCTCGAAGTCCCCGGCCCCTCCCGCGTCGAACAGCAGCGAGGAGTAGCTGGCCGTGCGGGCCTTGCGGGCGTTCACGTCCTCGCGCGCGAGCTTCGCCGTGTCCTCCAGATTGCCGCGCAGCAGCTCGCGGCCCCGGGCCGGGTCATGCTCCAGCTCGAAGCGGGCCTCGTAGTGGGCCAGCAGGAGCTGCTCGCCGGGGTTGAGCGTCCCGCTGGCCCGGAGGGACGCCAGCGCGGCCCCGAAGTGCTTCGCGTCCTCGTCGAGCTGGGTGCTGGAGCGGGCCAGCTCGGCGAGCACGGCCACGCCGGAGAGCAGGTTGAGCGGGCCGCACGCCCTCGCCAGCTCGAGGCGCGCGCGGGCCTCGGCGGGACGCAGGGCCAGCTGGTACATCACCGCGAGGTTCTGCTGGATGCCCTGCACCATGGGGCAGTCCCGAGGCGCTCGTGCGAGCGCCTCGCCGAACCAGGCCTCCGCCAGCGGCGGGCTGCGAACGAGGTACGCGATCTGCCCCAGGGCGAGGAGCAGGCGTATTTCCATCACCCAGTCGTGGTCTCGCCGGGCACGCTGGAGTCCAGCGAGCGCGTGCTGGCGTGCGTCGGCGGGGCGGTGGAGCACGGAATAGACGAAGGCGAGATCGTTCTCGAGCTCGGCGCAGAGGTAGTCCAGCTTGCTCGTGGAGCAGGTGCGCAGCGCGGCCCGGAGAAGCTGCTCGGCGTGGACACGGTCTCCGAGCTTCTGCACGGCCCCGGCGCGCCAGTGCGCGGCGAGCAGGGTGAACCAGGCGTCACCGGTGCTGGCGGCGAGCGCCTCGTAATCCTCCAGGTGGGTGGGGATGGACTGGCTGTGGAAGAGCGCGCCCATGAGCACGTCCGTCTCACCGGCCCGGCGGGACTTCTCGATGAGGGCCCGCCACCCGGCGGGAGGGCCGCGCTCGCGGCGGAGCCGATCATGCTCGCGCGCCAGCGGCCCCCGGCGGGAGAAGTCCCGCCCGGCCACGTGGTGCACCAGCGCCACCAGGGTGCCCTGGCCCTCGTGCGTGTCCAGCGCCTGGGCCAGGGGGAGCAGTTCCAGCGTCCGCTCCCGCGTGGGGGCGGCGCGCAGCGCATCGTAGAAGAAGAGGCGGAAGAGTCCCGGGAAGGCGCGGGCCTGCTCCAGCGGGACGGGGCCTCCGGCGCGCATCGCGTTGCCGACCTCGAGCGCCCTGGCGTAGGCGGACTGGTGCGCCTCCACCTGTCGGCGCAGTTCCTCCGCGCGCTGCTTCGCCTCGGTGCTCCAGCCGGGCTCGCCCACGGAGGCGACACGCTCGAAGGCGTCGGCGGCCATCAGGCCCAGGCCGAGCTCACGCAGCACCAGTCCGCGGTTCCACAACGCCCGCGGGTGCCGGGGGGAGGCGGTCAGCACGCCGTCGAGCAGCTCCAGCGCCTCGGGCAGGTCTCCCTTGTCCAGGGCGAGGAGGGCGCGGTCGCAGTCCACGTCCGGGGAGTGCCCGGCCTTGTCCAGGTACACCGCGGCCTGGGTGGCGTTGCCGCGCAGCAGATACGCGGCGGCGAGGCCGTGGAAGTCCTGGGCCTCCTCGAGCGCGGCGAGCTCCTGGAGGAGCGGTGGAGGGAGCATGGCGGAGGCTCCCGCGCGCACGGGGGAGTGGGGGCGGTAGACATCGGCGGCCGCATAGCCGAGGCGGGCCTCTCGCGCGCGCGTCTGCGTCCGGGCGAGCCACACATCCCCCGAGGGCTTTCGCGGCCGCGCGAAGAAGAAGAAGAGCGCTCCAGCCGCGACCGCGGCGAGCACCAGCCCCACGCCCCACCCGCTTCCCTGGCGCCTCACGGGGCGTTCACCAGACGCGACAATCGCGGCGCTCGAGGAGTCGAAGCGGCACCGGGAGTTTCACGGGTTCAATTCCCCTTTCGTGGTGGGACGGAGTCAGTTCCCAAGGGGGGCAGTGTACCGAATCGGCCGCCAGGCCGCCGGGCCCGGCGTGCTGTCTGGAGCAGACGGCCCGGCCCGAGGAGTCGATCTTCTGGAGGGAGGAAAATCGGCCCGGGAAGATCCCGGGGCCGTGGCGTTGAGAAGGCGGACCACATGAATGCCTTCTCTCTCTCAGCGCAGCCTTCGGTACGGAGTTCCTGGATTTCACGGAGCTTGACCGGCCCGGCGGGCACGGTCCAATGTGCTGATGTCTTGGAATCGCCTCCTCCTGCCGCCGTCGCCCTGGACGGTCCCTGGTTCACTGCCTTCGTGAGGGAGCATGAGGCGGCGCTTCAAGCCACCGCGCTCCGGCTGTGCGGCAATTCCACGGACGCGCGGGATCTGGTGCAGGACACCCTCGAGAAGGGCCTGCGCAACCTCGCGCGCTTCCAGCCTGGGACGAACGGACGGGCCTGGCTGCTCACCATCCTCAACCGCCTCTTCATTGACCGCTGCCGCTCGCGCAAGCGCGAACCCCATGCGGACGTGTCCCCGGAGACCCTCGAGGAGCACGTGGCGCAACCCGAGCGTGAGGACGCTCCGGCGTGGGCCACGCTGGGGCCGGACGCCCTGCACGCGGCGCTGGAGCGGCTTCCCGAGGAGTTTCGCACCGTGTACCGGCTCCACGCCCTGGAGGGCCGCTCCTACCAGGAGATCGCCCAGAGTCTGGGCATCCCCAAGGCCACGGTGGGCACGCGCCTCATCCGCGCGCGCCGCCGGTTGAAGGATCTGCTGATCCCCCCCACCAGCGGACAGGATGTCTCCCGATGAGCACGCCCATCGATGAAGAGATTCATGATCGGCTGCATGCCTTCGTGGATGGCGAGCTGGAGCCCGCCGAGGCGGAGGCCTTTCGCGACCACCTCGGGGAGTGCACGCGCTGCCAGGAGGAAATGGAAGACGTGCTCCAGCTCCAGTCCCTGGGTGAGCAGTTGGCGAGGCAACAGGCATCCCCTCCGCTCCGGAATACCTCCCGCCCGGAGAAGGCCCCGAGGGCGCGAGCCTTCCGTACCGTCTGGGCCCACCGCACCTGGCTGGCTTCCGCGGTGGGCGTGTCGCTCGCCGCGGCCTTGCTCCTCGTCCTTCCACGGCTGTCGGGCTCGGAGGAGTGGGGGCCCGAGGCGCTGGCGCTGGGGCCGACCCGCTCCCTCGAGGGACGGCTGAGCTGGCGGGGGACGAGCACGTACCGGCCCTATGCGGTGAACCGCTCGGGCAACGAGCGCCCGACGGATCCGGTGCCGCTCAAGGTGCTGGTGCGGCTGGAAGAGGAGGGGGACTTCCAGGGCGTCGCGGCGGCGCACCTGCTGCGAGGCGAGCGGGAGCAGGCCGCCGAGGCCCTCGAGCGGGCGCCCTCCACACCGGACGCGGACAGTGACCGGGCCCTGGCCTTGCTGTCCAAGGGCGAGCTGGAGGCGGCGCTCATCCTGCTCGAGGACGTGCTCGAGCGGGACCCGAACCATTCCGCCGCGCTGTGGAACCGCGGGCTGGTGTTGCGCGAGCTGGAGCTGAACCTCCTGGCGGCCCAGGCCTTCACGCGCGTGGCGGAGCGCAACGAGCCGGGCTGGAGCACCGAGGCGCGCGAGAGGGCCGCGTCGTTGAAGGCACGGACCGAGGCGCGCTCCCGCCGGTGGGAGGTGGCCAGGGACGCGAACAAGGCGCTGCTCGAGAAGGGTACGCCCCTGCCCGAGGGGACGCTGCGTGATGCGCCGTCGCTCGCGCGCGAGCACCTGTACCTGTCGGTCTGGTCGGCACCGAGCGCGCAGCGCCTCCGCGAGCTGCTGCCCCTGGCCCGGGAACTGGACGCCCATTATGGCGCCCGGGTACTGGAGCCCTACGTCGAGCGCATGGCCCGGCGTGACTTCCGCCAGCGAGGGCCGCTGGCGGCCACCTTCTCCGAGGTGCTGGCGGGACGGAGCGCCCCCGGCGCGGCGGAGACGTTCATTCGGAACATCCAGGCAGCGGGCGAGACGGATCTGTTGTTGGGGGCTCTGCCCCTGCTCGGACTGCTCCCGGCCCGGTTGGACGAGTACACGCGGGCGGCGCGCGAGTTGGGAGATCCCTGGTTCCTGATGAACGTGGAGCTGCGACGCGCCGAGGCCCAATTCGCGGAGACCCGTCTGGGTGAGGCCGAGGCCACGGTGCTCACGGCCCTGCCCGAGTGCGAGCGGCAGGGGCTGGATGCTCGATGCGGGGAACTCGAGTCGTTCCTCACGCACCTCTACACGGTGCAGCATCGGTTGGTGGAAGCGCGCGAGCACGCGCTCCACGGTGGGCAGCGCGCACGCGCCACGAACAACATGGAGTTGGAGACGCGCTTCCTCCAACACTTGAGCGACATCAGCCGTGACCGGGGCGCGTTCGCCCTGGCCCGGGCCTACTTGAATGAAGCGGCTTCACGGCTGCCCTAGGTCGTCTTCGAGTAATTCCCTTCGGACGAGGCCTCGCGCGTCACCCCGCGCTGGCCTTGGGCGGGAGCACGTCCACCACGTTCACCTGGCTGAAGCCCACGGAGAAGAACAGCACCCGCAGGGTGTTCTCCGCCGAGCGCCGGGCGCGCTCCTTGAGGCGGGCGTCCGCCTTCACCTCTCGCTCGAAGGCCTCGCGCGCCTTCTCCAGGAGCTGGGTCGTCTCCGCGCTGTCCAGGTTGGAGCCGATGATCTCCGTCTCGCCCGGCTTGAGTTCCACCTTCGTCTCCAGGGGCGGGAGGACCACGTCCACGCGCGAGCCCTGCACGCGCAGCGCGGAGTCATCGAGCCGGCCGAAGTCGTAGCCCAGGTGCACGTCGGCGAAGACGATGGCGCGGCCGCGCGGCGTGTGCAGCGAGTAGCTCGCCCAGTTGATGACGTCCTTCCAGAGCGAGTTGGTGCTCTGGGGCTCCGGCGAGAACTCCACCTTCTTGTAGAGGGAGACCGTCAGGGTCTCCAGCCGCGCCACCTCGCGCACGCGCGTGACGAGCGCGGGCGTGTCCGGCAGGGCGGGCGCCTTGGGACGCATCAACAGGAAGGTGCCCACGGCACCGGCAACCAGGGCGAGAACGACGACCACCACCCGCACGAGCAGACGCACCATGGTCCGCCATTCTAGGCCATCTGGAGGTGCGGTAGGGTTCGCCCCGCCATGCACCCCCTGTCCCTGCGCGATGAGGAAGTCCAAGCACTCGGTGAGCACGGCTGGTTCACCCGCGAGGGCTTCCTCGGGGAGAGCGAGGCCCGGGCGCTCCTCGTGGAGGCGAGGGCGTGCGTGGAGGCCGGCCGGCTGCGGCCCGCGGGCATCCGCCGGGGCGCGGATCTCACCCTGGACCGCTCCACGCGGGGCGACTTCATCACCTGGGTGGAGCCGGGAGAGGCCGACACCGCCTTCGGCCGGCTCCGGGACACGTACACCGCGCTCGGGGAGGCCCTGTCGGCGGGGGCCTACCTGGGGCTCGGCCGCTTCGATCTCCAGCTCGCCTGGTATCCGGGCGGAGGCGAGCGCTATGCCCGCCACGCCGATGCCTTCCCCGGCCAGTCCAACCGGCGGGTGACGGCCATCTACTACCTCAACCCGGAGTGGACGCCGGAGCACGGGGGGCTCCTGCGCCTCTACCCGGAGGGGGGGCCCGTGGACGTGGAGCCCCGGCTCGATCGGCTCGTCGTGTTCCTCAGCGAGCGCATCGAGCACGAAGTCCTACCCGCGCGGGCTCCCCGGCTCGCGCTCACGGCCTGGTTCTACGGCCGCGACGCGGGGTGAGTCGGCTCAGTGAGTCGGCTCAGGTGAGCAGCTGCGGCTCGAGCTCCACCTTGAGCCAGCCCGGCTGGCGCAGGTCGAAGGACTGGTAGGCCTCGATGGCGCTGGTGATGGGCTGCACGCGCGTGAGCAGCTCCGTGGGCTCCACGGCGCCGGTGCGCACCAGCTCGAGCAGGTGGGGGATGTACTTGCGGTGGTGGCAGTTGCCCATCCGCAGCGACAGGTTCTTGTTCATCGCCATGCCGATGGGGAAGGTGTTCATCTGCTGTGGGTACACGCCGATGATGGACAGGGTGCCCGCCTTGGCGAGCGCCTCCACCGCCCACAGCACCGCCTGCATCGGCGCATCGCCCTGGACCCAGTTGTCCCCGTGGGACTTCGTCTTGGGCGCCGCTTCCTTCTGCTCGCGCTTGAACTCGGTCTTGAGCGCGTCGGCCTTCTTGCCCGCGGGGCCGTGGTGCGCGTGCATCGAGTCCACGCCCACCGCGTCGATGGCCCGGTCCACGCCGATGCCACCCGTCAGCCGCACGAGCGTCTCGACCGGATCCTCCTCCTCGAAGTTGATGACCTCGGCGCCCTGGGCGCGGGCGGCGTCGAGCCGATCCTCGTGGCAGTCGATGGCGAAGATGCGCCCGGCGTTCATCAGTTTGGCGCTCAGGATGGTGAACTGACCCACCGGTCCGCAGCCGAACACCGCCACGGTGTCACCCGGCTTGATCTCCGCCAGGTCCGCGCCGAAGTAGCCCGTGGGGAAGATGTCCGACAGGAGGATGGCCTCCTCGTCGGTCACCTCGTCCGGGAGCTTCACCAGCCCCACGTGGGCGTAGGGGATGCGTGCCTTCTCCGCCTGCAAGCCATGGAAGGGGCCCGACGGCGCCGGACCGCCGAAGAAGGCCGTCCCGGCGCGCTTGCCATGGGGGTTGGCCACGTCGCATTGCGCGTAGTAGCCCGAGCGGCAGTACGAGCAGCTGCCGCAGGCGATGGTGGAGGGAATCACCACCCGGTCGCCCACGCGCAGGTTGCGCACGTCCTTGCCCAGGGCCTCCACGACGCCCACGCCCTCGTGCCCGAGGATGGTGCCCGGCACCATGCCCGGCATCGTGCCGCGCACCATGTGCAGGTCCGTGCCACAGATGGCACTGGCCGTCAGCTTGACGATGGCATCCGTGTCCTCCTGGAGGACGGGCTCCTGCACGTCGTCGAGCCGGATGTCTCCAATTCCATGAAAGACGACCGCCTTCATTGCCGCTCCTTCTCCCCTCGGGGGATGCCGGGCGCCAGGGGCGCCACCGGTCTGGACTCTTCCCGGTGAGGAGTGGGCACGTGCCCGTGCGGGTGCCAGCGGCGGATGCTTCCCCTCGTGGAGGGCGGGCGGCGGGGGGACCGGCCGCCATGGTGGGGGCTGTCAGCGGCCGATGTGGAAGGTCAGCCGCTTGCCGAAGACGCGGCGGAAGAGGGCCACCTCGCGCTCAGCGGACCACAGCTCCAGGTCCACGGGCTGGCGCGCCTTGAGGTGCAGGGCCACCGCGTCGCGGCCATTCGTGGCGCGCAGCTCCTTGATGGGTTGGTGATGGCTGCCGTCCAGCGCGTTGGCGATGCGCAGCAGCGTGGCCAGCTTGCGCACCAGGCGGGCCTCGGCGGCGCTCAGCCCTTGCATCCCCGAGTGGTTGAGCTCCGGCGGGCTGCGTTGGTGGTAGCGCGCCACTCGCGCCACCAGCTCGCGCTCGCGGTCGGCCAGGCCCGGGATGTCTCCGTGGTGGATGAGGTAGTAGGCGTGCTTGTGGTGGCGCTCGTAGCTCACGGCGTTGCCCACGTCGTGCAGCAGCGCCGCCGTCTCCAGGTAGGGCCGGGCGGACAGGGGCAGGTTGTGCAGCGCCGCCAGCTCGTCGAAGAGCGTGAGCGCCAGCCGCGTGACCTGGCGCGCATGCTTCTCGTCGAAGAACAGGCGCCGCCCCATGGCCACCGCCGCGTCCGCGAGCGAGTGGTCCTCGCGCGTCTCGTCCTGCCGGTAGAGCAGGTCCACCAGCAGCCCGTCTCTCAGGCCCCGGTTGACCGCGGCGATGCTCTCCACGCCCAGGTGCCGCGCCGCGCGTTCGAGGATGGTGGCGCCCGCGACGATGATGTCCGCGCGCCGCGGATCGAAGCGCTTGCGCCGCCGCTCGGGCGTCATCTCCGCCAGCGTCTCCACCGTGCTCTGCAACTGGCGCAGCGACGCGTGCGCCGTGCCCTCGCTGGCCGCGAAGCCCACCACCGCGCTGATGGTACCCGAGGAGCCCAGGGCCATGCGCGGCAGGCCCGGAAGGCGCTCGGGGATGGCCTTGCGCAACTGCTCCTCCACGTAGCTGCGCATCAGCCGCAACTGCTTGGGCGTCACCTTGCCGGCCGCGTCGAACATCTCCGTGAGCCGCACCGAGCCCATGGGCAGGCTCCACAGCTCGTCCGGCTTCTCCCCGGTGGCGAGCACCACCTCGGTGGAGCCTCCGCCGATGTCCACCAGCAGCGAGCGGACGTTGGGCGGCTTTCTGTGCAGCACACCCAGGCAGATGAGGCGCGCCTCCTCCTTGCCGCTGACCACCTCCAGGTTGAGCCCCGCCTCGTCGCGTACCCGCTGGACGATCTGCTGCTGGTTGCGCGCGTCGCGCATGGCGCTGGTGGCCACCGCGCGCACCCGCGCCTTGTGCCGCCGGCACAGCGCCGCGTAGCGCCGCAGCGTGGACAGGAGCCGGTCCGCCGTCTCCTCGGGCATCATCCCACTGGCGAACACCCCTTCTCCCGGGCGGATGGGATCTCGCTCCTGGTGCAGGGTTTCCAGGGAGCCGTCGGCGTCCGGCCGCGCCAGTTCCAGGCGCACGGCGTTCGTGCCCACGTCGATGGCGGCGAGCACGGTTTGCAGGGGCGGAGGGGCCATGGAGACCCTGCTTACCAAAGTTCCAGGGGGGTCTTTGGTAACAGATTGGGGCGGGGGCGCCGCGGCCGGGTGTTTCCTCCCGGCTCCGATGTGCTTCCGGGTGGTGCCTTTGTTACCCATGGCGTATGACATGGCGGATGGAACGTTTCCAGGCGGGGGCGCATTGGGGAGGCCGCAAGGAGTCCGCCGCGGCGTGTGCCGCGCGGGCGGAAGAGTTCTTCCGCCTGCTGGCCGAGTGCGATCCGGCCTACTCCCGCTGGTTCGAGTACGCGTACTCCCGCAAGAACGCGCTGCGGCTGCCCTTCGAGCCCACCGCGGAGACGTTCCTGCGCTTCTTCGAGCGCAAGAAGTACCGGCTCGGCCGGGATGCCTTCTACTTCGATGCATGGACGGGGCAGGAGCAGACGGGGCGGGGTGGATTGCTCAACCTCACCTGTGGCTCGGGGACGCCCTTCTACGCCAATGGCTGTCTGCTCCACCTGCCGCGCGAGGGGGCTGCCGCGCAGCGCGTGCTCACCGTGCAGGTGCTCAAGCAGGTGGTGCGCGCCATGGCGCGGGCCTGGGAGCCGGACCGGTGCGCGGTGGTGTCCGAGGCGGATCCCTCCGCCAGGCGGATGGTGGAGGCGGACGGCGCGTGCGTCGGCTGGCTCACGTACTTCTCGCGGGCTCATGGGCGCGTTCCCTCCCTGCCGCGCCCGGTGCGCGTCGAGCCGGTGGAGGAGCTGGGCACGCTCATCATCCTCACGCCGCAGCCCTTCTCGCCGGGCAATCCGGCGCACGCGGAGCTGGCCGGGCGCGTTCGCGAGCGGCTGGAGCGCTCGGGCCTGCTGCCCGCCCGGGCCGGGTGAGGCCTTTCGCGTGGGCATCCGTCCGCCACGTGACGATTGGTCCGGGCCCGCGGCTTTCCGCGGCTCGGAGGCTCCCGGCTTGTGGCACATCCCTCCGCGCGGGAGCAACCCTGGAGCACGGCAGGCGGCATGAGTGGATCCGACACGGACGATTCGGGGCAGCCCCCGCGCGACGAGCGCGTCGAGAGCGGCATTCCCCGCCTGGATTTCATCCTCAAGGGGGGCTTCAAACAGGGCGGCATCTACGCGCTGATGGGCCCGCCCGGCAGTGGCAAGACGATCCTCGTCAACCAGCTGTGCTTCAACCACATCGACAAGAGCGAGGGGCGGTGCGTCTACATGACGCTGCTCATCGAGTCGCACGCGAAGATGCTGCGCCACCTCGCGTCGTTGAGCTTCTTCCGGTTGGAGGAGATCCCCGAGAATCTCTACTACATCAGCGGCTACAAGGTGGTGCGGGACCAGGGCTTCAGCGGGCTCCTGGAACTCATCCGCGGCACGCTGCGCGAGCGCAAGGCCACCGTCTTCGTCATCGATGGCATGGAGAGCGCGGAGCAGTTCGCCCCCACCGCCCAGGCCTATGGCGAGTTCGTGCACTCCCTCCAGGCGCTCGCCAGCCTCCTGGGGTGCACCACGTTCCTCGTCTCCAACGTGCGCGATCGCACGCACACGGAGAACGCCCTGGTCGACGGCGTCGTCGAGCTGTCGGATCGGCTCATCGGCCCGCGGGCGGTGCGCGAGCTGACGGTGCACAAGTTCCGGGGCAGCGACTACCTCCGGGGCCGTCACGAGGTGGAGATCTCCTCGGACGGCATCTCCATCCATCCCCGGACCGAGGTGCAGTTCGCCCATCCGGGCCCCTCTTCCCGCGAGTCGCGTCTGCGCATGGCCTTCGGCCTGCCCCGCTTCGACGAGATGCTCGGGGGAGGGCTGCTCTCGGGGTCCACCACCGCGCTCGTGGGCTCGCCCGGCACGGGCAAGACGCTGCTCGGACTCTCCTTCCTGGTGGAGGGGGCCCGGCGGGGTCAGCGGGGCACGTACTTCGGCTTCTATGAGCCTCCCCCCCGCCTCATGGAGAAGGCCGAGGAGGTGGGCATCCCCCTGGGGCGCTACGTCCGGGACGGCAGCATCTCGCTGGAGTGGCAGCCTCCACTCGAGCACCTCATGGACTCGCTGGCCGAGCAGCTCCTGGAGAAGGTCCGGGCCGAGTCGACCAGGGAGCGCCGGCGCCTGTTCATCGACGGGGCCGAGGGCTTTCGCGCCGCGGCGGTCTACCCGGAGCGCGTCCCCATCTTCCTGTCGGCGCTCACCAACCAGCTGCGCTCCCTGGACATCACCACCGTCATCACCGACGAGCTGGAGCTGTTCCAGTCCGAGCTGGTGCTGCCCACCCCCGAGCTGGCCAACGTGGCGGAGTCCGTGGTGCTGCTGCGCTACGTGGAGTTGCGCTCGCAGATCTACCGGCTCCTGTCCGTCATGAAGATGCGCGAGAGCCGCTACGACACCTCGCTGCGCGAGTTCCACATCACCCCCGGCGGCATCGACGTGGCCGAGTCCTTCCAGAGCGCCGAGTCCATCCTCAGCGGGCTCGGGCGCGTGCGGGAGGCGCATGGGATGATCAGGCCCAACAAGGCCCCGAAGAAGAAGGGAGCGGGGACCCTCAAGCCGGCGGGCAAGAAGCGCGCGCGGCCCTCGGGGAGGGGCCGTTGAAGACCATCCTGGTCGTCGAGGACGAGTTCGACGTGCAGCAGGTCGTCGCCGACGTGCTGAAGGACGAGGGCTATGAGGTGTCCGTGTGCGGCTCCGGCGCCGAGGCGCTGCGGCGCCTGAGCGAGTCCCGCCCGGATGTCGTCCTCCTGGACGTGATGCTTCCCGTGCTCTCCGGCCTCCAGGTGCTGGAGGTGATGCGCAAGACGCCGGGCCTGGACCGGGTGCCCGTCATCCTCATGAGCGAGGCCATTCCCAGGATCGCCCAGTCCTGGCAGCTCTTCCTCAAGAAGCCCTTCCGGCTCGAGCAGCTCCTGGACGCGGTCAACCGCGTGTCCTCCCCGGATGGGCGGGGCTGAGCCCTCACTCTGGGTGTGACGTGACGGAGTAAGTGTGTGCGATGACTGGCGATTTCTACCGCGGGGCTGTGCGCCCCTCCGGACGGGTCGACGCCTCCGGGACGAATCGCTACCCTCGCGCCCGTGCCCTCCACTGACAAACCCGTCGTCAAACATCGCAAGATAGGTGCCTACCGTGTGCTCGGAGAGCTGGGCCGTGGTGGCATGGCCCAGGTGTACCGAGGGCTGCACGAGATGCTGCAGCGCGAGGTGGCCATCAAGGAGATGCTCGCGGACCCGCTGAGGGACAAGGAGTCCGTGTCGCGCTTCCGCCGCGAGGCGCTCGCGCTCGCCGCCTTCCGTCACCAGAACATCGTCACCCTGTACGATCTGGTGGAGAAGAACGACGTGCTCTTCATGGTGATGGAGTACGTGGATGGGCCCACGCTGCACGAGCTCATCAAGGAGGGCGCGCTGCCCCCCGAGGTGGGTGCCGCGGTGGGGGCGCGCATCGCCGACGCGCTGGAGCACGCCCACTTCCGCCGCATCATCCACCGCGACCTGAAGCCCGCCAACGTGATGCTCACCAAGGCGGGGGACGTGAAGCTGATGGACTTCGGCGTGGCCAAGGACGTGGGCCTGGAGGCGCTCACCGCGCAGGGCATGGCGGTGGGAACGCCCTCGTACATGTCCCCCGAGCAGGTGACGGGGGCGCCCATCGACGGACGCACGGACCTGTTCTCCCTCGGGGTGCTGATGTACGAGTCGCTCGCCGGGCAGCGCCCCTTCCTGGGCCGCAACGCGGGCGAGGTGTTCGCCCGCATCCGCGAGGGCGCCTTCAAGCCGCTGCACAAGGTGGCGCCCCAGGTGCCCAAGGCGCTGGCGGACATCATCCACCGCGCCCTGCGCGTGAAGCCCGAGGAGCGCTACCCCAACGCCGCCGCCATGCGCCGCGACCTGGAGGCCTTCCTGTCGCCTCGTCTGGGCATGTCCTGCGAGGCCTTCCTCGTGGGCTTCCTGCGCCACCGCGAGAAGCTCACCGAGAGCGAGGCGCTGGCCCACCTCACCCAGGAGGAGCTGGGCGTGGCGGGCAATCTCGCCAAGGAGTCGGCACCCGTGCGGCCGTGGAAGCGCTGGCTCGCCGCCTTCGCCATTGCCGCCGGAGGGGTGGGGGCTGGACTGCTGTCCACCCAATCCTATTGGATGGAGCTCGTGCAGCGGCTCTCCGTCCGCTGACGTCTCCGGAGCGGCTCCATGGGAAAGGTTCTCACCGCGGTTCTTGGTCTCGCCCTGCTCGGGGGCGGTGCGTGGTACGCCCTCCAGCGCGCGGCGGCGGGGGACTCCACCGCCCCTGGCACCAGCGCGCCCAAGCGGCAGCTCGACAACGTGCGCGGCGCCGCCAGCCGCATCGAGTCGGAGGCGGACGCGCGCGCGAAGGAGCTGGAAGCGAAGATGCGGGCGGACCCCTGACGGAGCCTACTTGCGGCGCGCCGGGGCGGCCTTCTTCGCGCTCCGAGCCGGCTTCTCGTGGGTGACGGTGATCACCGTGCCGATGCCGCCGCGCACGAAGAAGTCCCCCTCCACCGTGAGCTTGCGCGGCTGGATGGCGCGCACGATGTCGTCGGCGATCGTGTTGGTCACCTTCTCGTGGAAGGCGCCTTCATCGCGGTAGGACCACATGTAGAGCTTGAGGCTCTTGAGTTCCACGCATAGTGTGTCCGGCACGTAGCGGATCCGGAACCGGGCGAAGTCCGGCTGCCCCGTGAGGGGACAGAGGCAGGTGAACTCCGGCACGTCGAAGGCGATCTCATAGTCGCGATCCGGCGCGGGGTTGGGGAAGGTCTGCAGCTCCTTGGTGGGCTGGGTGGGTTGGGACGGGGCACGTTGGGAAGCCATGGCGGATGTCGTCTAACACACACCTCGGGGATTCCAGACGCCAATGGTGAACGCTCTCCTGCCTCCCGGGCTGTCGGGTTGTCCGGCCCTCAACGAGATCGACCCCTGGGAGGGCAGGAGTGAGCCGGGCCATCTTGTCGGCGCGACGGGCAGGGCGTAACTCCTCATGTTGTCCCCCATGCTGCCGCCTGATTTCTCAGATCTGCTCGCGTGCGTCCCCCAAGGGGTGATGCGGTTGGGCGCGGATCTGCGGGTGGAATGGCTGGAGCCGGACTTCACCGCCAAGACGGGGGTGGCGCTCCAGGTGGGGGACTTCGTGTTCTCCGCGCTGGAGTCCGGGCGGGGCCGGGATGACCTGGAGCGGGCCCTGCGCGAGGGACGCAGCCACTCGGGCCACGTCATCACCGTGGGACTCAAGCAGACGCGCATCCAGGTGCGGCCCTCTCGTCCCGGCATGCCCCCGGGTACCTGGTTGCTCTTCGAGTCCTCGGGCGCCGATGACGACGTGGCCTTCTCCCAGGCGCTCCAGGAGATCGCCCGCGAGGTGGGCGAGACGCTGGACGTGGACAGCGTGTGCAAGGCGGCGGTGCTGGCGGTGGTGCGCTGCGCCCAGGTGCGACGGGCGGAGGTGTTCCTCACCGAGGATGGTCAGGCGCCTCGTCGGGTGGCGGTCTCGGATCTGGCCAACACCGAGACTCCCGACGACGCGCTGGACCAGCACGCCGACTCCTTCGAGGCGGCGCTCGTCACCCGCCAGCCCCAGATTGGCGTGCAGCGGGGGATGGGGGACTCGGCCGGCTCCATCTTCGCCGCGGTGCCCCTGTTGTCCCAGAAGCGCGCCCTGGGACTGCTCGTGCTCTACAAGGAACAGGGCCGCTCCTTCTCGCTGCGCGAGCTGGAGTTGTGGAGCGCCGCGGCCGGGCAGGTGGCGGTGTCCGTGCAGAACGCGCGCCTCTTGCGCGAGGCCCAGGCGGCCCTGCGGGTGCGCGAGGAGTTCATGTCCATCGCCTCGCACGAGCTCAAGACGCCGCTGACCCCGCTCAAGCTCACCCTCTACTCCATGGAGCGGAGAATCGCGCAGGGCCAGCCGGTGGAGCTCTCCAGCGTCATCAAGTCCAAGCGTCAGGTGGAGCGGCTGGCGGGGCTGGTGAATGACCTGCTGGACGTGTCGCGGCTGGAGCTGGGCCGGCTGTCGTTGCAGCCCGCGCCCCTGGAGATGGGCCACCTGGTGGCGGAGGTGGTGGACCAGTTCCGCCACGCCTTCGCGCGGCCCTTCTCCCTGGTGGTGCCGCGCGAGCACCTCTGGGTGCGCGGCGATCGGGACAGGCTGGAGCAGGTGCTCGTCAACCTGCTGGAGAACGCGAACAAGTACAGCCCGGCGGGCGAGCTCATCGGCGTGGAGGTGGAGTCGCTGGCGGGCCAGGCCCGCATCCACGTGAAGGACCAGGGCATCGGCGTGCCCGCGTCGGATCAATCCCGGCTCTTCGAGCGCTTCTACCGGGCGGCCAACTCCTCGCATCGCCACTTCGGCGGCCTGGGGTTGGGCCTGTTCATCAGCGACTCCATCGCGCGGCTGCACGGCGGCGCGCTGTCCATGTCGAGCTCCGAGGGACAGGGCTCCACGTTCACCCTGTCGCTGCCGCGCATGCCGGTGGGCGAGGTGCGCCGGCTGCCCCGGCGGGTGCTGCTGCTCGACGAGGATCCGAAACAGGAGGCGGCGGCCGAGCGGATGCTGTGCGCCGAGGGCTTCGAGGTGCTCACCGCCAACGGGGGCGTGGAGGCGCTGCGCCGGGCCTCGGTGCTGCCCGTGGACCTGGTGCTGTTGTCCTCGAGTGTTCCTCCCACCCACCTGGGCATCTTCCTGGCGGCCTTCGCGGAGCTGCCGCGCGCCCGGCCCATTCCCATTGTCCTGGCCGGAGCCACCCGGCCCGCCTGGGCCCAGCCGGACGCCGCCGTGTGCGCCCGGCCCTACCACGGCGCCGAGCTGCTCGCCGCGGTGCACGCCCTGATCGGCCACGGGGAGGAGGGAAGCCGCTCCAGCGAGCCCCCGGGCGCCGCTCCCACCACCGCCTCCCTGGAGCCCCTGGCCGCACTCCCGGCCGCCTCCCAACTTCACTCCTAGCGAAGGCGACGATCCGCTGCCCGCCCGCCTGCTCCATGCGCTGGCTCGCGGACTCTTTTTCCCTTCACCGGAAGCAACGCGTTAGAGTTGCCGGTTCACGCGTGGTTCCATCCGCCGCGAGGGGAGCACTACTGATGCTGCACCGAGGCCCGGGCCGTTATGGGTTGTACGAGCCGGACACCGAACACGATGCCTGTGGAGTGGGTTTCGTGGCCCACATCCGGGGCGAGAAATCGCGCAGCATCGTCGAGGAAGCGCTCGAGCTGCTCAACCGGTTGAGCCACCGGGCCGCCGCGGGCAGGGACCCGGAGACCGGAGACGGTGCCGGCATCCTGCTGCAGATTCCCCATCGCCTCTTCGAGCGCGAGCGGCTGGGCTTCACGCTGCCGCCGCGCCGCCAGTACGCCATCGGCATGGTGTTCCTCCCGGCGGACCCCGAGGCCCGCATCGCGTGCGAGGCGGCCCTGGAGCAGGTGGTCACCGACGAGGGGCAGCGCGTGCTCGGCTGGCGCGACGTGCCGGTGCAACCCGAGCACCTCGGCCGGCTGGCGCGCGAGCGTGCGCCCGTCATCCGCCAGCTCTTCGTCGCCCGGCGCCGCGTGGTGCCCAGCGCCTTCGAGCGCAAGCTGTTCCGCATCCGCAAGCTCACCGAGCGGCGCATCCAGGACCGCGATCTGGATCCGGATGGCCAGTTCCACGTGGCCAGCTTCTCGGCGGAGACGCTCATCTACAAGGGCCTGCTGCTGCCCCGGCAACTGCCGCTCTTCTACCCGGACCTCCAGCACCCCGAGTGCGTGAGCGCCCTGGGGCTCGTCCACTCGCGCTTCTCCACCAACACCTTCCCGACGTGGGACCTGGCGCAGCCCTTCCGCTACATCGCGCACAACGGGGAGATCAACACGCTGCGCGGCAACCGCAACTGGATGAACGCGCGGCGCGGCCTGTTGCAGTCGGCCAAGTTCGGAGGAAGCCTGGAGCCGCTCTTCCCCATCATCGTCCCGGGCAAGAGCGACTCGGCGCAGTTCGACAACATGGTGGAGCTGCTCTTCCTGGGCGGACGTCCCCTGCCCCACGCCATGATGATGATGATCCCCGAGGCGTGGGAGGGCCACGCGCTCATGGGCGACGAGCGGCGCGCCTTCTACGAGTACTCCAGCGCGCTCCTGGAGCCGTGGGACGGGCCCGCCGCCATCGCCTTCACGGACGGGCAGCTCATCGGCGCCACGCTGGACCGCAACGGCCTGCGCCCCGCGCGCTACCTCGTCACCGAGGATGACCGCATCATCCTCGCCTCGGAGACGGGCGTCATCGACGTGCCCGCCGCCCAGGTGCGCCGCAAGGGCCGCCTCACCCCGGGCCGCATGCTGCTGGTGGACACGCTCGAGGGCCGCATCCTCGAGGACGAGGAGGTCAAACGCGACATCTCCACGCGCTGGCCCTACCGCCGCTGGCTCGAGCGCAACGTCGCCACGCTGGACGACCTGCCCACCGAGCCCGCGCCGCCGCGGCCGGGCAACGAGGAGCTGTGGCGCCAGCAGCGCGCCTTTGGCTACACGGACGAGGACGCGCGCCTGTTGCTCAAGCCCATGGCCGAGGAGGGCAAGGAGCCCACGGGCTCCATGGGCACGGACACGCCGCTGGCCGTCCTCAGCGACCAGGCGCCCACGCTCTTCAACTACTTCCACCAGCTCTTCGCGCAGGTGACCAACCCGCCCATCGATCCCATCCGCGAGTCGTTGGTGATGACGCTCGCCACGGGCCTGGGCCCCGAGGGCAACACCTTCGAGGAGACGCCGGAGCAGTGCCACCGCCTGTCCCTGCCGGGCCCCATCCTCACCAACGGGCAGCTCGCCACGCTGGCGGCCATCCGCAACGAGGGCGCCTTCGAGACGCAGCGCGTGAGCCTGCTCTACCCGCTGCACGAGGAGGGCGCGAGCCTGGAGGCCGCGGTGGAGCGGCTGTGCACCGAGGTCGTCGAGGCGGTGGACGCGGGCGTGAGCATCCTCGTGCTCAGCGACCGGGGCGTGGACGCGGCCCATGCGGCCATCCCCGCGCTGCTCGCCGTGTCCGCGGTGCACCAGCGGCTCGTGCGCGACGGCATCCGCATGTACACCGGCCTCGTGCTGGAGACGGCCGAGGCGCGCGAGGTGCACCACTTCGCCTGCCTGTTCGGCTACGGCGTCTCGGCCGTCAACCCCTACCTCGCCCTGGACTCGTTGCGCGCCATGGCCGAGTCGGGCGAGCTGTCGGTGGACGCGGACAAGGCCCAGGCCAACTTCGTGCACGCCATCGAGGAGGGCGTGCTCAAGGTGATGAGCAAGATGGGTATCTCCACGCTCCAGTCCTACCGCGGCTCGCAGCTCTTCGAGATCGTCGGCCTGGAGCGCTCGCTGGTGGAGCGGCACTTCACCGGCTCGCCCTCGCGCGTGGAGGGCGTGGGCCTGGCGGAGCTGGGCCGCGAGGTGCGCGAGCGCCACGCGCGGGGCTTCGGGGCCGCGGCCGAGTTCGAGGCGGAGCAGCTGCCCGTGGGCGGCCAGTACCAGTGGCGCCGCCGGGGCGAGACGCACAAGTGGAACCCGTCCACCATCGCCCTGTTGCAGCAGGCGGCGCGCACCAACGACGCCGCGGCCTTCGCCGAGTACTCCCGCCTGGCGGATGACGAGAGCCGCGCGCACTGCAACCTGCGCGGGCTGCTGGTCGTCGCGGAGGAGGGGTGTACGCCCGTGCCGCTGGAGCAGGTGGAGCCCGCGAGCGCCATCGTCCGGCGCTTCGTCACCGGCGCCATGTCCTTCGGCTCCATCAGCGCCGAGGCCCACGAGACGCTCGCCATCGCGATGAACCGCATCGGCGGGCGCTCCAACAGCGGCGAGGGCGGCGAGGAGTCGCGCCGCTACGTTCCGGACGAGAACGGCGACCTGCGGCGCAGTGCGATCAAACAGGTGGCCAGCGCCCGCTTCGGCGTCACCACCGAGTATCTCGTCAACGCCGCCGAGCTGCAGATCAAGATGGCCCAGGGTGCCAAGCCCGGCGAGGGCGGGCAGCTGCCCGGGCCCAAGGTGGACGAGCGGATCGCCAAGGCGCGCTGGAGCACGCCCGGCGTGACGCTCATCTCCCCGCCGCCGCACCACGACATCTACTCCATCGAGGACCTGGCGCAGCTCATCTACGACTTGCAGTCGGTGAACCCCACGGCGCGCGTGAGCGTGAAGCTGGTGAGCGAGGTGGGCGTGGGCACCATCGCCGCGGGCGTGGCCAAGGCGGGCGCGGGCGGCGTGGTCATCTCCGGCTACGAGGGCGGCACGGGCGCCTCGCCCCTGTCGAGCCTCAAGCACGCGGGCCTGCCGTGGGAGCTGGGGCTGGCCGAGGCGCAGCAGGTGCTGGTGCACAACGGCCTGCGCGGCCGCATCCGCTTGCAGGTGGACGGCGGCCTGCGCACCGCCCAGGACGTGCTCGTCGCCACGCTCCTGGGCGCCGAGGAGTACGGCATGGCCACCGCGAGCCTCATCGCGCTCGGCTGCATCATGCTGCGCAAGTGCCACCTCAACACCTGCTCGGTGGGCATCGCCACCCAGGACGCGGGGCTGCGCGAGCGCTTCCACGGCAAGCCCGAGCACGTGGTGAACTTCTTCTACATGGTGGCCGAGGACCTGCGCCGCCGGATGGCCTCCCTGGGCGTGCGCCGGCTGGACGAGCTGGTGGGCCGGGTGGATCTGCTGCGGCAGTTGCCCGCCTCGGACCACTGGAAGGCGAAGAAGGTGAACCTGTCCTCGCTGCTGACGCCCTCGCGCGCCCCGGAGACCGAGGACCGGCGCTGTGACACGCCCCAGATGAAGGACGTGTCGGATCACCTGGACCACGAGCTCATCCTCCAATCCAAGGCCACCCTGGATGGGGGCGCGCCCACGCTGCTGGTGCGGCCGGTGAGCAACACCCACCGCGCGGTGGGCGCCATGCTCTCGGGAGACCTGGTGCGCCGCTACGGGGCCCAGGGTCTGCCGGATGGACGGCTGCGCATCCGCCTCCGGGGCTCGGCGGGACAGAGCTTCGGGGCCTTCCTCGCCAACGGCGTGACGTTGGAGCTGGAGGGGGATGCCAACGACTACCTCGGCAAGGGGTTGTCGGGCGGGCGCATCATCGCCTACCCGCCGCAGGACAGCCGCTTCCTGCCCGAGGAGAACGTGCTCGCGGGCAACACGGTGCTCTACGGCGCCACGGCGGGCGAGGTGTACCTGCGCGGGCTCGCCGGCGAGCGCTTCGCGGTGCGCAACAGCGGCGCCCAGGCGGTGGTGGAGGGCGTGGGCGACCACGGCTGCGAGTACATGACGGGCGGCGTGGTGGTGGTGCTCGGCCCCACCGGGCGCAACTTCGCCGCGGGCATGAGCGGCGGCACGGCCTTCGTGCTCGACCGCGACCGCTCCTTCCGGGGCCGCTGCAACCTGGAGATGGTGGAGCTGGAGTCGTTGGTGGACGAGTCGGAGCTGTGGCTCGTGCACGGGATGATCGAGCGGCACCTGCACCACACCGGCAGCACGCTGGCGCGGCGGGTGCTCGACAACTGGGAGCTGATGGTGCCTCAGTTCGTGAAGGTGATGCCGACCGACTACAAGCGCGTGCTCCAGGCCCGCCGCGCTTCCCGCCGGCCCCCGCCGGCCCAACTGCCGCGCCTGCACGTCGTGGGAGGAGAGTAGACCATGGGCAAGACGACGGGTTTCCAGGAGTGGCAGCACGTGCCCGCGCCGAAGCGGGAGAAGTCCGAGCGCCTCAAGGACTGGCGCGAGTTCACCCTCCCCCTGCCCGCCGACGAGGCGAAGCGGCAGGCGGGGCGATGTATGGACTGTGGTGTGCCCTTCTGTCACCAGGGCTGTCCGCTGGGCAATCCCATCCCCGAGTTCAACGACGCGGTGTACCGGGGCAAGTGGAAGGAGGCCTTCCTCGCGCTCAGCGGCACCCACAACTTCCCCGAGTTCACCGGCCGCCTGTGCCCCGCGCCCTGCGAGGCCGCGTGCGTGCTCAGCATCGATCAGGATCCCGTCACCATCGAGCAGATGGAGAAGGAGATCATCGAGCGCGCCTTCGCGGAAGGGTGGGTGAAGGCCCATCCGCCCGCGCACCGCACCGGCAAGCGCGTGGCGGTGGTGGGCTCGGGCCCGGCGGGGCTCGCGGCGGCGGCGCAGCTCAACCAGGCGGGTCACCACGTCACCGTGTTCGAGCGGGATGACCGTCCGGGCGGCATGCTTCGCTACGGCATCCCCGACTTCAAGCTGGAGAAGTCCGTCATCGACCGGCGGATCAAGCTCCTGGAGCAGGAGGGTATCGAGTTCCGCTGCGGCGTGGACGTGAGCCGCGAGCCGGGCTGGCGCGCGTTGCGCGAGCAGTACGACGCGCTGGTGCTGGCCGTGGGCGCCCAGCGCGGCAAGGATCTCCCCGTGCCCGGGCGCGAGCTGTCCGGCGTGGTGATGGCCATGGACTACCTGACGCACCAGAACCGGGTGGTGGCAGGGCTCGCCTCGCTCGAGCCCCGGTTCAACGCGGCCGGCAAGCGGGTGATCATCCTCGGCGGTGGCGACACGGGCTCGGACTGCCTGGGTACGGCGCTGCGTCAGGGCGCGGCGCACGTGATGCAGGTGTCGTACGCGCCCCCGCCCCCCGCGGTGCGGGCGCTGAACAACCCGTGGCCCCGCTGGCCGCTCGTCTTCCGCACCTCGTCCAGCCAGGAGGAAGGCGGCCAGCGCGAGTTCGGTCTGGTCACCCAGCGCCTGGAGGGGCAGGACGGCCAGCTCAAGGCCTTGCACTCGGTGAAGGTGGAGCTGACGACCGGGACGGACGGCAAGCCCGCGCTCGCGGAGATTCCCGGCTCGCAGACGGCCCACCCGGTGGACCTGCTCGTGCTCGCCATTGGCTTCACGGGAACGGACAGCCACACGCTGTCCGAGGAGCTGGGGGTGAAGCTCACTCCCCGGGGCACCGTGCAGGTGGACTCCCACTTCGCCACCTCGGCGGACGGTGTGTTCTGCGCGGGTGATGCGAGCCGCGGGGCAAGCCTCGTCGTCTGGGCATTCGCGGATGGGCGCGAGACGGCCCGCTCCGTCGACGCGTACCTCTCCCGGGGCACCTCCGCGCTGCCCACGCGCGGCAAGGACTGCGCCGTCGGCTGAGGCGCCCGGCTGAAGTGTGTGCTTCCCGTCCTTGGACGCATCGAGGCGGGGTGAGCGCGCGGGGTCTTCGCTAGCCTCGCGCCGCTTCAACCCCCCTCGAGGAGGCGCACACATGAAGGTCTACGGTCATCCGATGAGCACCTGCACCCGCAAGGTGCTCACCACGCTGGCGGAGAAGGGTCACACGTCGCACGAGTTCGTGCTGGTGGACCTCATGAAGGGCGAGCAGAAGTCGCCCCAGTACCTGGCCAAGCATCCCTTCGGCGTCGTTCCCTTCCTGGAGGATGACGGCTTCTCGATGTACGAGTCGCGCGCCATCATCCGCTACCTGGACGCGCGGCTGCCGGGCCCCAAGCTCACCCCCAGTGACTACCCCTCGCTCGGCCGCATGGAGCAGTGGATCAGCGTCGAGCAGTCCAACTTCACGCCCCACTGCATGGACATCGTCCGTGAGCTGGTGTTCAAGCGCGGCGGCAAGCCCGACCTGGACAAGGTGAACAAGGGCCGGGATGGCTGTGCCCGGGCACTCGACGTCGTCGACCGGGCCCTCCTGTCGCAGGGCCACCTCGCGGGGGATCTCTTCTCGCTCGCGGACATCTGTTGGCTGCCCTACCTGCAGTACCTCTCGATGACGCCCCATGCCTCGCTCATCACCGAGCGTCCCCACGTGAGTTCCTGGTGGCGGCGCATCAGCGCCCGCCCCTCGTGGAAGAAGGTCACGGGGTAGTCCGGGTCTCTCCGGCGGGACGGTGCCTTCCCGGCTGCCCTGCATGATGGCGGGTTCGGAAACGAGCCCCCAGCGCCTCCGGGAGTTATCCTGGAGGTCATGTCGCGGCAACCACTTGCGAAGTCGTCCTCGTCCTTCCCCTCCCGGCTGTCTTCCTGGCTCACGCCGTCTCGGTTGAGAGAACTCGTGGAGGCCCGGGTCTACGCCCGGGGCGAGGAGCTGGCGGACTCGGGGGGCGTGACGAAGTGGTCGGTGACGCCCACGGGCCTGGAGGGAGATGTCCGAGGCCCGGGCCGAGCGCTCCACGACGTCGTGCTCTCCGTGGACGAGCAGGGCCTGGATGGGGATTGCTCCTGCGAGCGCTACCTCCTGAGTGGGTTCTGCGAGCATCTGGTGGCGCTGGCCCTGGTGTGGAACAGGGCCCAGGCGCCCGAGAAGCCCGCCGAGTCCACCTCGTCGCGGCCGCGGACTCCAGAACAGGTACGGGCGTGGCTGGCGGAGCATCAGGTTGCCCACTTGGTGCGCGTGCCCCTGATGGAGGTGAAGCCCTTCCTGCCTCACTCGACCGAGTGGCTCCACCTCCTGTTCCGGATCGCCCATCACCCCCTGGTCTCGCTCCTGGACGGGACCCTGCGGCCCTCCTTCCTGAATCCCCCTCGCATTGACGTGCTGGAACGCGCGGCCTGGGCCCGGGTGGAGGCCGAGGTCGAGTCCGTGCGTCGGGGACTGGAGCGCGAGCGTCTCCATCCAGGGCCTCCACCTCCCACGGACGCGCGCCTCGCTCCCCTGGTCCAGGCGCTGCACCGGCTCCGGGCCCGGGTGCGTGAGCACGTCGTGCCCCGGGAGCTGCCCACGAGTTCCCTCACCTTCGTCATTCATGGCGAGCCTCCCGCCTTCCTCGTGTACGAGCTGCCTCCTGGCCATGCGCACATGACGGTGGGGGAGGCGCCTGCCTCGCGGGCGGTGAGGGTGGAGCTGTCGCGAGTGCTCGAGGGCGGGGAGGCGGTGGTGTGCTCGCACTGCGATCCCTCGCGTCCCGCGCGCTGTGTGCATGCCGTGTCCGCGCTGGACCGGGTGATGGAGACCCTGAGCGAGACGCGGCGGGCGGAGGAGAATGCCCGGCTCGCCGAGCGGCTCTTCGTGGAGCCGGGCCGCAAGCTCCTGGAGGCACTGGACAAGGCCCGGGTGTTGGCGGACGTCCGCTCCGCTCCGGCTTCGGGCGCCCAGGTGAGCTTCCGTCTGGAAGGGGTGGAGTCCGGCGCGCCCCGGTTGCGGCCCCTGCTGCACCGGCCCGCGAAGAAGGGAGGCGTGTCGAAGGGGAGCCTCGTGTCGCCCCGTGACACGGCCGAGGCCCGTGAGCTTCTCACCTGCCCCGAGGAAGAGCAGGCGCTCGAGCTGTGCCTGTTGATGGAGCGGCAATACGGCGCGGCCGAGCGTCACCCCTTGCTGGTGCAGGCCTTGAAGCTGCTCGCGCACGGCCACCGGTTGGTGCTCGACTCACGGCGGGACACTCCACTCCGGGTGCGCGCCCTGCCGCTCGGCTTCTCTCTCGATGAGGGGGAGCCGGATGAGGACGAGCTGTGGGTGGAGCCGAGCGTGGAGGGCCTCGCGGTGCTGGAGTGGGCCCGGGAGAAGCTGCGCGACCGCTCTCCCCTGCCGTGGCTGCTCGTGCACGGCGAGGCGCCCGAGCCGCCGGAGTTGGTGCTGGTGTCCGTCTCTCCCGCGGCCATGGCGGTGTTGAGCACCGTGGTGGAGCAGGGCGGCCGGCTGCCGCTCGCGTGGCGCGCGGAGCTGTTGGATCGGCTCGGCGGCGTGGAGTCGGCCTTTCCACTCTCCCTGCCACCCTCCCTGGAAGGGCGCGAGGTACCGGCCGAGCCGGGACTGCTGCTGCGCCTGCGGCCCACGGGAGCGGAGTCCCTGGAGGGACAGTGGTTCGCGCGGCCCCTGTCCGGGGCTCGGCCCCGAGTGCCGGGAGAGGGGGTCGACATCGTCCGGGGCTCGCGCGAGGGCGAGCGCGTGTGGACGCGCCGGAACCTGGAGGACGAGCGGGCCCGGGTGGCCACGGCGATGCAGTGGCTGGGCCTGCCGATGGTGGAGCCGGGCCGCTTCGAGCTGATGGGGGCGGAGGCGTCGCTTGGTTTCCTGGAGCGCCTGGAGGAGCCGGAGCGCCCCGCGTGGGACGTGGAGTGGGAGGAGCGTCCCTGGCGCCTGGTGCGGACACCGGAGGCAAAGGGGTTGAAGGTGTCGGTGCAGCGGGAGCGGGATTGGTTCAGCGTGAAAGGGGGTGTGAAGGTCGAGGACGAGCGGGTGGAACTGGCGGTGCTGCTGGACGCGCTGCGGCGGGGCCACCGGTACGTCCCCCTGGGCAAGGGCCGGTGGCTGCGGATCACCCAGGCGCTGCGCGGGCAACTCCAGCCGCTGGCGGACGTGGCGCATGCCTCGCGTGGCCATTGGGAAGTGGGGGCGGCGGCGGTGCCCGCGCTGGACGCGCTGGCCGAGGCGGGCGCCGACGTCGAGGCGCCTCCGGACTGGCGCCGGCTGGCCGGACGCATCCGGAAGGCGGGGCGCTTGGAGGTGCCGGTGCCCGCCGGGCTTCGGGCCGAGCTGCGTGACTACCAGCGCGAGGGCTTCGAGTGGATGGCACGGCTGGCCGAGTGGGGTGGGGGAGGGTGCCTGGCGGACGACATGGGGCTGGGCAAGACGTTGCAGACGCTCGCGCTGCTGCTGCGCCGCGCGCACGAGGGCCCCGCGTTGGTGGTGGCGCCCACCTCGGTGTGCTTCAACTGGCTGCGCGAGGCGGAGCGCTTCACGCCGTCCTTGAAGATGCATGCCTACCGGGACGCGGAGCGCGAGGCGTTGTTGTCCCGTGTGGGCCCGGGGGACGTGGTGGTGGTGAGCTACGGCCTGCTGACGCGCGAGCTGGAGCGCTTCACGCCCGTGTCCTTCGCCACGCTGGTGTTGGACGAGGCCCAGGCGGTGAAGAATCCCGACACGGCCCGGGCCCGGGCGTTGTGCTCGCTCCAGGCCGAGGCGCGCATCGCGCTCTCGGGCACGCCGGTGGAGAACCGCCTGTCGGAGCTGTGGAGTCTCTTCCGGCTCGTCTTTCCGGGGCTGCTGGGCAGCCGGGAGTCCTTCCGCCAGCGCTTCGCGGGACCCATCGAGCGCGACAAGGATCCCGAGGCGCGCGCGGCGCTGGCGCGGCTGGTGCGGCCCTTCCTGTTGCGGCGCACCAAGGCGCAGGTGGCGCGCGAGCTGCCCGCCCGCGTGGAGACGGTGGTGCCCATCACCCTGTCCGAGGCGGAGCGCCGGCTGTACGAGGACACGCGCCTGGCGGCGCTCGATCGCATCGCGAAGGCGGAGGGCCCGGAGAAGCGCTTCGCGGTGCTGGCGGCCCTCACGCGCTTGCGGCTGGCGGCGTGTCACCCGCGGTTCGTGGACGCGGACTCCCCGGTGCCGTCCTCCAAGCTGGAGCGCCTGCTGGAGCTGGTGGACGGGCTGCGCGCCGAGGGGGGCCGGGCGCTCGTCTTCAGCCAGTTCGTCAAGCACCTGACCCTGGTGCGCGAGGCCCTGGAGGCGCGGGGCGTGTCCTCGCAATACCTGGATGGGGGGACACCGGCCGCCGAGCGGGAGGCACGCGTGGCGGCCTTCCAGGGCGGTGAGGGGGATGTCTTCCTCATCTCCCTGAAGGCGGGCGGCACGGGCCTCAACCTCACCGCGGCGGACCATGTCTTCCACCTGGACCCCTGGTGGAACCCGGCGGCCGAGGATCAGGCCACGGATCGGGCCCACCGCATCGGCCAGACCCGGCCCGTCACGGTGATGCGCCTCATCGCCGAGGGCACCATCGAGGAGGCGATCCTCGCGTTGCATGAGGAGAAGCGCGACCTGGCCAGCAGCCTGCTGTCGGACGCGGACGGGGCCGCGGCGCTCTCCACCGAGCAACTCCTGGGCCTCTTGCGCGCGAGCGCCGATGGGGAGCGTGCTGGCTGAGCGGAGGTTTTCGCGCGGAGTGCTTCGCGGGCGGCCTCCCTCCGCCGCCTCGTCGCGGGGGGGAAGAGCGGGTAGGGGAGGACGCGCGCGCGGGGGCAGTGCTAGGGTGCCCATCGGAATCGGCGTCTGGGGCGGGCTCGCGGACGCCGGACCGGTGAAATGGCCGCGGATTGACTGGAGGGACGGGTTGGGCACGCTCCTGAAAGGTGGCATCGTCGTCGAACTCGAGCCGGCGCACGTCGAGCGTGTGGACCTGCGCATCGAGGGCGAGCGCATCGTGGCGCGGGGTCCCGACCTCCAGGCGGCGCCGGACGACGAGGTGGTGGCGCTCTCGGGCAAGCTCGTCTTTCCGGGCCTGGTGAGCGCGCACCAGCGGCTGAGCGCGAGCCTGGGGCGGGGCATGCCCCGGCCGAAGCTCGAGGGCTACCAGGAACTGGTGGACAAGGTGCGCTGGCGCTACGAGGACGCGCTGGACCTGGACGCGGTGCAGGTGGCCGCCACGGCGGGGGGCGTGGAGGCGCTGCAGTGCGGCACCACCACGCTCTTCGATCTGCACTCCTCGCCCCGGGCCGTCCAGGGCTCGCTCTTGCGCGCGGCCCGCGGGCTGCACGAGGTGGGCGTGCGCGGGGTGCTCTCCTACGCGGTGTCGGATCGCCGGGGAGCGCTGGGGCGCGAGGAGGGGTTGGACGAGACGGTGTCCTTCGCGCGCAAGGCGCGGGGCCGGCTGCGCGGGCAGGTGGGCGCGGCGCCGCTGTTCACCGTGGGCAAGGAGGCCCTGGAGGGCCTGACCGAGGCGGTGAAGAGCACGGGCGTGGGCCTGCACGTGCCCCTGGCGGAGGATCCGCTGGACGAGAAACTGTCGGTGGAGCGCTACGGCGGCTCTCCGGTGGCGCGGCTGGTGGAGGGCGGGCTGCTGTCTCCCCAGACGGTGCTGGTGCACGTGGGCCACCTGGCGTGGCCGGAGCTCGCGCAGTTGTTGCCCACGGGGGCGTGGCTCGTGCACACGCCGCGCTCCAACATGGAGTCCGAGGTGGGCTATGCGCCGGCGCTGAAGTTCGGCCACCGGGCGACGCTGGGGGCGGACGGGGTGAGCGCGGACATGTTCGCCGAGGCCCAGGCGGCGTGGCTGCGCTCGCGCGACGCGGGACAGCCCATCGACGTGTTGCGCTACCTGGCCAATGGCCAGCGCCTGGCCTCGCAGGCCTTCGGGTTGCAGATTGGCGCCATGCGCGAGGGCGCGGTGGCGGACCTGCTCGTCATGGACTACCTGCCGGCCACGCCGCTCACGGCGGAGAACCTGGCGTGGCACGTGGTGTTCGGCCTGGGCTCGCGCCATGTGGAGTCGGTGATGGTGGATGGGGTGTGGCGGGTGTGGGCGCGCCGGCCCCTCTCGGTCAACCCATCCGTGGTGGCCGAGCAGGCGCGGGAGGCCGCCGCCGCCATCTGGGCGCGCATGGGAGAGAAGTGAAGCCTGGCGGTAAGGGGCGCTCCGGGCCCAGATGACCGGTGGACAGGCCGACAGGGTGGGGGCTTGGGTACACCCGGGCGGGAAGTGATAAGCCTCCGGGCATGCTCAATTCCATGCTCGTAGCGGGCTTCCTCATGGGAGCCACCCCCCAGGTCGGCCAGGTCGCGCCGGACTTCACGGTGAAGGACACCTCCGGCAAGAGCTACACCCTGTCGGAGATGGTGAAGACGGGTCCGGTCATCCTCGCCTTCTTCCCCAAGGCCTTCACCGGCGGCTGCACGAAGGAACTCGCGGCGTACACGGAGCGGTACGCGGACTTGCAGAAGCTCGACGGGCAGTTGCTCGCCGTGAGCACGGACGCACCGCAGGATCTGGTGAAGTTCAAGGAGTCGCTCAAGGCGCCCTTCGCCTTCGTGCCGGATCCGGACGCGACGCTCACCAGCCTCTATGACGTGAAGATGCCGGTGATGAACCTGGCCAATCGCTACACGTTCGTGATTGGCGAGGAGCGCAAGATCCTCAAGGTGGACGAGGGCAAGGACGCCATCGATCCCAAGGCCGCCATTGCCGCCTGCCCGCTGCGCAAGAAGGCCGACGCGGCGGCGAAGGACGCGACGAAGGCTCCCGCGAAGTAACAGGCGCTGACCCACGCGCTGGCCCGCTGGGCCTCGAGGGGCCCAGTGCGTGGCGCGCGTCCGCTCTGCGGGGTCACGTGGAGCGGGCCGGGTCAGCACCTGGAGGCGGCGGGAATCGAACCCGCCGCCTGGTACTCCCAGAGGGAAGCTGGCGGAGTTTCGTGGGAGACTGGCGGTAGCGTGTGCCCTGGCGAGGTGTGGCCGGGGAGGGGCAGGTGGGGGAGCGCGGGTGGGAGTACCGGCGGAGACAGCCGGAGGGGACGGTGTGGTATGCGGCGGTGAGGGACCATCTGGCCACGCTGCTGGCGGAGGCGAGCGAGCTGGGGCGCGGCCTGCCCCGGTACGTGGAGCGGGACTTCGCCAGGTACCTGGAGTGTGGAGTGTTGGCGCACGGCTTCGCGCGGGTGCGCTGCGAGAGTTGCAAGGACGAGCTTCTTGTCGCCTTCTCGTGCAAGGGGCGAGGGGTCTGTCCCTCCTGCAACGCGAAGCGCGCGCATATGACGGCGGTGCACCTGATGGAGCGGGTGCTGCCGCACGTGCCCTACCGGCAGTGGACGCTGTCCTTTCCGCACCGGGTGCGCTGGGTGTTGCTCAAGGACGTGGGACTGCTCTCGGACGTCCTCACTGTCTTCTTGCGCGCGGTGTTCGCCCTGCAGCGCCGGAGGGCACGGCGGCAGGGCCTGCGGGGTGGGCAGGCCGGGGCCGTGTCGTTCATCCAGTTCTTCGGCTCGGCGTTGCAAGTGACGCCTCACTTCCACTCGCTGGTGCCGGACGGCGTCTTCGTGCCGGAGGAGGGTGGCGTGCGCTTCGAGCCGTTCTGTGGCCGCCCCCTGGAGGGGCCCTCTGGGCCGGCGTGTGCCCCATGGGGCTGCACCGCGTCTCCTCTGGCCCGGCACACAGCCCTCATGACACCCGTCCACAGCCCTCCTCGCCCCCTCGGCTCCAGCCCTCTCCCTCCACACGGCCCCCATTCCGCCTATACGCCGGGGTGGCGCGGGTGGGGAGTCGACCACGCGTGAGCCCTTGTGGATGCAGGTGGCGAGACTCAGGCCGCGATGAGCAGACGCGAGGTTTGTATGCGAACCGGGGGGGCCGAGGCTACGTGTGTAATTGTCCAGACGGATCGGAAACAATCCAGACAAGGCTCCAGCCTCTTTAATTGTACACTTGGAATGTCATAGGGTTACTCCCATGGTCGCACGTACTTCCGTGGCGGGTAGCACCTCCTTGTTCCGGTTCGAGGCCTCGGGTTGCGCGGTCGAACTGCGTGTCGTGCGCTTCTCCGGACACGAGGAGTTGTCGAGCCTTTATGAGTTTCAGCTCGAACTGGCTTGCGAGGAGTCCGCGCTGAGCTTCTCGGACGTGGTGGGCCAACAGGCCCTGCTGACAATCGAGGGAGAACAGGCGCCTCGGCATGTCCACGGCATCGTCTCGCGCTTCGAGCAGGTGGGCAGTCACCCGCGCTACACCCGCTACCAGGCCACCCTGGTGCCCCTGGTGTGGCGCCTGAGGCACCGGCGGGACAATCGCATTTTCCAGGACCTCTCCACCCCCGACATCCTCAAGCAGGTGTTGCGCAAGGCGGGCGTCTCCAGCGAGTACTTCGAGTTGCGGCTGAGCGGTACGTACGAGCCACGCAATTACTGTGTGCAGTACCGCGAATCCGACTGGGATTTCCTCTCCCGGCTCATGGAGGAGGACGGCATCTTCCACTTCTTCGAGCACCGTGCGGACATGCATGTACTCGTCATGGGGGATGACTCGAGCGCCTGCCAACCTATCGCGGGGACCGAGGCGCTCGTCTTCCGTCACGAGCGCGGGCTCGTCACCGAGGTGGAGCAGGTGGTCGGCTTTCGCTTCTCCGAGGAAATCCAATCCGGCTTGGTGAGTCTGCGCGACTTCAACTTCAAGAAGCCGGACCTGCCCATGGACGCCGAGCATGAGGCCGAACAGGATACGGACCTGGAAGTGTATGACTATCCGGGCGAGTACCAGGATCCCACCCGGGGCTCCTCGGCCAAGGGGGGCGGCATCGCGAAGCTCCGGCTGGAGGAGTTGCAGGCCCGGCGCAAGGTGGGCCACGGCGAGAGTGATTGCGAGCGGCTGGTTCCCGGCTCCTTCTTCACGCTCGCAGAGCACGCGCGAGGGGACTTCAACATCCGCTACCTGCTGACGCATGTGGAGCACCGGGGGCATCAGCCACAGGTGCTGGACGAGGAGGCGCCGTCCAGTGCGTTCAGCTATTCCAACACCTTCTCATGCCTTTCCGCGAAGGTGCCCTTCCGGCCGTCCAGGCGTACCCCCCGGCCCGTGGTCCGCGGGGTCCAGACCGCCCTCGTGGTGGGTCCTGCGGGCGAGGAGATCCATGTCGACGAGCACGGCCGGGTGAAGGTCCAGTTCCACTGGGACCGGCAGGGGCAGCGCAACGACAAGAGTTCCTGCTGGGTCCGGGTGAGCCAGCCCTGGGGCGGAGAGTCGTGGGGCGGCATGTTCATTCCCCGCGTTGGCCAGGAAGTCATCGTCGACTTCATCGAGGGTGACCCGGACCGGCCCCTCATCACCGGACGCGTGTACAATGGCACCAGCCCGCCACCCCATCCCCTGCCGGACGCCAAGACGAAGAGTTCCATGCGGACGAACTCGTCGCCGGGGGGCGGTGGCTTCAACGAGCTGCGCTTCGAGGACAAGAAGGGCGCCGAGCAGGTGTTCATCCACTCGCAGCGCAACATGGACGTTCACGTCAAGAACGACTCCCTGGAGGACATCCTCAACGACCGGCACCAGAGCATCAAGCGGGACCAGAACGAGGAGGTGTCGCGGGACAAGAGTCTCAAGGTACACCGCGACAGTCAGGAGCACGTCGGAGGCGACGTGAAGCTGCTGGTGGGCGGCATCGATGGGCCGGGCCATCAGCACATCCACATCAAGGCCAGCCGCAAGGAGTTGGTGGACGCGGACAGCCACCTGCGGGTGGGTGGCAACCGCAACGAACGGGTGGGCGCCTCCTGGTCTCTGTCCGTGGGCGAGGATTTGCAGGTGCACGTGGGGCTCAACCACGCGCTGGCGGCGGGCCAGGAAATTCACCTGAGTGCCCCCACGGTGGTGATCGACGCGACCCAGGGATTGACGCTCAAGGTGGGGGCCAACTTCATCACCCTCGACCCGGCCAGCATCTCCGTGATGGGCACGGTGCTCAACCTCAACAGTGGAGGCGCGGCGCTCGATGGCCGGGGGGTGAAGCTGACCCAACCCGAGGCCCCGGCGGATGCGCAGCCCACCGCTCCCACGCCCGCCGATGATGGCGGGTAGCGCTCGCGGACGCATTGGGAGAAGCCCCATGGTGAAGAAGAACGCGGTGGAGCGGCGCTTGGACGTGCTGCACGACCAGTGGACGGAGTTCGCCCAATTGCCCGAGGCGCGGCTGCTGCGCTGGGTGGTGGAGCCGGACGAGGTGCGCATGGTGGAGGCCTTCCTGCGCAAAGAGGAGGACGAGCGGCTCGGAGAATGTCCGGACCTCTTCCTGCGCCTGGAGGAGCCCTTCGATGAGCCGGCGCGCTACGGCCAGACACTGTGCGAGGCGCTGGTGCGGCTGGCGGAGGAGAGCCGTGCCGGGCTGGAGCAGGAGGGGCTCTCGGGCTGGCGCTGCCCCGCGGTGAAGGGGGGCATGGCGGACGAGGACGTCTTCCTGGCCGCGTGCGAGTCCCTCTGGCGCCAGTACGAGCACCTGTGTGAGCACCTGGTGCTGGTGTTGATGCCGACGCGTGGAGTGGACGCGGCTGCTTGGCTCGAGTGGTTGCGGCGTACGGTGCGCAAGGCGAACGCCCCCCATGTCCGGCTGGTGGTGCTGGATGACGCGAGGACGTTGGCGCTGGAGCCGCTGGCGGAGTGGCTGTCCGAGCGGGTGGTGACGATTCCGGCGAAGTTGGACATGGGGCGGGCGCTGGAGGAACTCTCACGGGAAGCCGGGCACGTGGACACGCCGGGAGGGCAGTTCCGTGAACTCTTCGTGCGGATGGGCAACGCGGCGACGCGTGGTGACGTGGGGAAGGTGGAGGCGCTGGGAGCGCAGGCGGTGGCTGTGGCGGCGGAGCATGGGTTTCACGCGCTGGGGGTGACGGCCCGCTTCGTGATGGGGGGCGCGCTGTTGGGAGCGCAGCGGCCGAGAGAGGCGCTCGCGCACTACCAGCAGGCGGAGGTGGCGGCGGGAGAATCGGCCGCGAAGGGCGAGCCCGAGGGTCCCCTCCTGCGCCTCAAGGCTCGCATGGCGCAAGGCGCCGCGCGGGTGATGGCCCAGGAATACGCCCAGGCGGCGGCGCTGTACGAGGAGACGGTGCCGCTGGCGCGTGAGGTGAAGGACGCGCGCATGGAACTGGAGTGCTGGCGGATGGCGAGCTGGTGCTGCGAGGTCCAGAAGGAGTCCGAGCGGGCGTTGGCGCACGGCCAGCGGGCGTGGGAGGTGGGCAGGGCCATGGATGCCGGGACGCGGGACACCTCGACCCTGCCCTACGTGGCGGAGGCACTGGTGCGCTTGAGTCATGAGCGGCGAGGGCCGGGGGCGGCTCGGGCGATGGAGCGGGAAGTCGAGTCGGTGCTGGGAACGGACTGGCGGCCGGAGACTCCGGCCGGGGGAGTGCAGTAATGCTCGCGGTGAAGCACCTCGACCCCGTGCTCGGCGTGGACATCCACTTCATCATCACCCCGCCGGGGCCGGTGGTGCCCATTCCCCACCCGCACATCGGCATCGTGTTCGATCCGTTCGACTACCTGCCCTTCATCGGGGCGACGGTGAAGGTGAACGGGTTGCCGAGGGCGCAGGCGGGCACGGGTGGACGCACGCTGCCGCCACACTTCCCGATTGGAGGCGTGTTCGCCAAGCCCCCGGGCAACGAGAACGAGACCTTCATGGGCAGTTCCACCGTGGTGGTGGAGGACGAGCCCTTCACTTACATGCTGCTGCCGGTGTTGAGCTGTCAGGACATCGGCCTGCCCTCGCCGCCGCGCAAGAAGGGGCCGGGGGCCAAGACGCTGCTGTTGCCCACGTCCATTGCATTGTCCATTCCGGTGGGGCCTCCCGTCTTCGTGGGGGGCCCGCCCACCATCTCCATGTCGGGGCTGGCGATGAAGCTGGCGATGGGGGGATTGCTCAAGGGCTTGAAGAAGGCGCGCAAGCTGCAGAAGAGCAGCCGGAGGATGAAGGCGTTGTCCGACCGGATCCACCGCAAGGCGGCCCGTGTCATGGACTCGCTGGGGATGAGCCAGCGTGCGCGCGACCGGGTGCACAAGGCCCTCTGCACGTTGACCGGGCACCCGGTGGACGTGGTGACGGGACGAGTGGTGACGGAGGCGACGGACTGGGAGTTGCCGGGGCCCATTCCGCTGCGCTTCACACGGCACTACTCCTCCAGCCTGGCTTGGCGCGACACGGCGATGGGGTATGGGTGGAACCACTCGCTGGACCTCGCGGTGTGGGAGGAGGACGGGCGGGTGGTGTACCGGGCGGAGGATGGGCGGGAACTCGAATTCGACACCACGGGCTTTCCACGCAAGCGCATGCCGGTGGGCGCGGAGCTCTACTCACCCACGGACCGGGTGACGTTGTCCCGGGTGGCGGAACTGCGCTGGGAGGTGGAGTCCGCGGAAGGGCTCACGCATGAGTTGCGCCAAGTGCCCGGAGCGCGAAGGCCAGGCGTGTGCCGGGTGGTGCGCACGCGCGACCGGGTGGGCCACGCGGTGGAGTACGAGTACGACGGCCAGGGCTGTCTGCGCTGGGTGAGGGACAGCGCCGGTCGGCGGGTGCTGTTCGAAAGCAACGCGGCGGGCCGGCTCATCCGGGTGGCGCTGCCGCATCCGCGCGAGCCGGGACAGGTGACGCACAACCGCTACGTGTACTCGGAGGCGGGACAGCTCGTGGAGGCGCGGGACGCCCTGGACCAACCCTTTCGTTATGCCTACGAGGGCGGGCTGCTGGTGAAGGAGACGGACAGGACGGGACTGTCCTTCCACTTCGAGTACGACGGACAGAGCCCGGAGGCGTGGTGTCTGCGCACGTGGGGGGATGGAAACATCTTCAACCATCGGTTGCGCTACGACAAACAAGCGCGGGTCACCGAGGTGACGGATTCGCTGGGCCATACCACCACGTATGAGTCGGACGGGCGCGGGGTGGTGGTGCGGCAGGTGGATGCCCTGGGCGGGGAGACACGCAAGGATTACGACCGGGCGCTGCGGCTGGTGGCGGAGACGGATGAACTGGGCCACACCACCCGTTACGCTTATGACGCGCGAGGCAATCAGACGAAGGTGCAGGGGCCAGACGGCGCCACGGTGGAGGTGCACTACAACGCGCACAACCAGCCGGAGGAGGCCACGGATGCCAATGGCGGCACGTGGCGCTGGCGCTACGACGCATGGGGCCAGCGGTTGGAGGAGACCAACCCCCTGGGGGAGACGCGGCGTTGGGAGTATGCGGACGGCTTGGTGGTGGCGGAGGTGGACGCCGCGGGAGCGCGGACGGAGTATGGGTATGACGAATACCTCAACCCGACCCGTGTACGTCTCCCCACGGGAGGCCAGGTCCGTCTGGCGTATGACCGGCGAGGCCGAAGGGTGTTCCTTCGCGACGCACGTGGTGGCGAGGAGCACGTGCGGTACGACCTGCTGGACAGACCCACTCGAGTGGAGGGGCCGGGCCAGGAGCATTGGGAGGGCCACTACGACGCGGAGGGCAACCTCCAGGAGGTGAAGGGCCCGCTGCGGCAGGTGCGTCTGGGATACGAGGGCTTCCACTGGCCCGCGCTTCGGGAGGAGGCGGGCACCCGCCTGTCCTGGCGTCACGACGCCGAAGGCCGGCTGGTGGAGGTGACGAACGAGGCGGGCGAGGTGTACCGCTTCAACCGGGACGCGTTGGGCCGGGTGATGCGCGAGGAGGGCTTCGACGGAGCCGCGTGGCAGTACGACTACGATGCAGCCGGGCGGATGAGCCGGGCCACACAGCCCAGTGGCAGGAAACGCCACCATGTCTACGACGAGGCCGGACGGCTGACGCGGGTGAAGTACGACGATGGCTCCTTCCGCGCCTTCCGCTACCGGGCGGATGGGTCACTGGTGGAGGCGGAGAACGAGTCGGGCAAGGTCGCGCTGGCGCGGGACGCGCTGGGCCGGGTTGTGTCCGAGACGCAGGCGGATGGGCAGGTGACGTCGCGCTACGCCCCCTCGGGCCACCGGGTGGAGGTCGAGAGCTCCCTGGGCGCGCACCAGAAACTCACGAGGGACGCGCTGGGGGCGGTGATGGGGCTGACATACACCTCGCCCGGGCGGGCGGAGTGGTCCGTTCGCATGGAGCGCGACGCGGGCGGATTGGAGATCGCGCGGTGGCTGCCGGGCGGCGTGGAGGCATCCTGGCGGCATGACGACGCGGGCCGTCCCACCGAAAGACGGATTTTGGTGGGAGGCGGGACGGTCGCCCGACGCACTTGGCGTTGGCGTCCCGCAGGGCAGTTGGCGGCCATGGCGGACTCGGCACACGGCCTTACCGAGTACCTGCATGACGCCCGCGGACGGTTGGTGGGGGAGCGGCGGCCTGATGGGAACCTTCAGCACCGGGCCATGGACGCGGTGGGGAACCTCTATCGTCATCCTGGGCGGGAGGACAGGCGCTATGCCCCGGGTGGGCGCTTGATGGAGGTGGCGGGCACCCACTACACCTATGACGCCGACGGTAACCTGACGGAGAAGCGCACCCCGCAGGGCTCCTGGCGCTATGGCTGGAATGGGGCGGGCTTGCTGCGCGAGGTCCAGCGACCGGATGGGGCCCGTGTGCAATTTGGGTATGACGCCCTTGCCCGGCGCACCCGGAAGGTGCTGCTGGGTGCATCGGTGGAAGGCCTGTCCTCCGCTGCGCGAGAGGTGCGTTTCTTGTGGGATGGACATGTGCCTTTGCATGAGGTGGCCTCATCTGAGAGTGTCATCACGTGGCTGTTCGAACCGGAAGGTTTTTCTCCTCTGGTTCGAGAGGATTCAACAGGGCGCTACTCCGTGGTGACGGACTACTTGGGTGCACCCACTGAGATGTACGATGAACTGGGGCAGCTCGCATGGCGGATGCAGTTAGACGCTTTCGGGGTGGGAAAAGCCGACGTGGCCCTCCAGGTCTGTTCCTGGCGCTGGCCGGGACAGTACGAGGACGAGGAGACGGGCCTCCTCTACAACCGCTTTCGCTACTACGACGCCGACGTCGGACGCTACATCAGCCAGGATCCGTTGGGCCTGGAGGCTGGGCCTCGTCTCTATGGCTACCCCGAGGATCCGCTCTCGGCCATTGATCCGCTGGGGCTGGCCAAGTGCGGATCCAAGGTTATTCGTGCGAAGTCACGCACTCATGCGATGAGGCTTGCTCAGCAGCATGCACAGGTTCCGAGAATCTCCCGGGGCGGTCAAGTTATCGGGTTTGATGACCTGAACCCCACAAGCAAAGGCCCTAACTTCGGTAGCCTCAAAAAGGATGGAGCCTCGAATCTGGGCCGGAGAGATCCGAATAGCACTGCACACTTCATGGATCATCCAGATGGGCATCCCGATATGATCGGTCCTGGTCATCCAGCTCATCACGAGTCGCCGCACATTCACTCGGTTAATAGAAAAGGTGATGAAGTCATCATTACCTATCCCGGAAAGTATTGAGGTGTTTTGTGGGGATCTTCATCACGGATGGGCAGGAACGCCTGAGCGTCGAAGTACCGGACTGGAGAGAAAGCCTCTCTTGGGCTGAATGCTATTTGATCGTCTACAAGGCATCTCGCCTTGGTCCTTCTGGTTTTGATCGCTTTCGAGAGGGCCAGTCCTTGGTCGAGCGGATGCTGCGAACCTCGGTTGTTTTGTCGTCAGGGCCGGACTTCGTTCCTCTGGTTCACACGGCTGAGCGCCCTTTGTTTGAGGTCGTGCGAAAAGAGGCATCTCACGGATGTGTCTCCTTTGACTCTCCCGATTCAGGCTTGCTCGAGGAACTGGAAAATCTCCAGCATCTTCGGCATGCGCTGAAGAAGCAGGCGCTGCACAGACGTTACGGAAGGAGCCCGTCGCCAGAACCCCAAGCGCTTTTGAGAACACTTTTTCAAGGAAAACAAATTGGAGCGAAGCCTCTGGGCTTCGTTCTGCAGCACTCCTCTCATGCCTGTATTTGGCGATGGGGAGAGTTCGGGCTTCATTTATTGAGCCTCGGTCAGAACAAGAGGAGCTCGATCAGGTTTGTCGAGGCGGCCGCGAACGAGCTGGATGTTGAGCTGATTGAAACCAGCTCGATCCACAAAATTCCAGCGTGGTGAGATACCCATGATGAATTGGAGTCGGAGCACTGGCGCGAGCGCTACGTGTCGGCGAGGTCGCTGGTGTGGGCGAGTGTGGAGGTGGCGTCATCTGGGATCAGGAAGGGGGCGTGCGAAGCTGCCGCACCATCATGAAGATGCTCCGGCTTCGGCTCCTCGCGTCCCTCCCGCTCCTGCCGCTGTCCGCCTGTGCCACGACGGCCCCGGCGTCGGCTCCCTCCCAGCCGGTCCAGGCGCTGGAGGCGGCGGCCTTGGTGAGGCCCTTTGGCACCCTGCGCGAGCAGGCGGAGCGGCAGCGGGCGTAGCTGCGCGAGCGGCTGGACACGGCCCTGCCCACGTTGATGCGCCGCTACGGCACCGACCTGTGGGTGGTGTCCATGCGCGAGTACAACGAGGACCCGGTCTTCTCCGCGCTCGTGGGGCCCACCACGTTCGCGGCGCGGCGGCGCACCATCTACGTCTTCTCCCCCAAGCAGGTGAGGAGGGGGCGAGCGAGGCACCTGAGGCAGCGCTCGGCAAGGAGCCGAAGAAGAAGAGGACACCGCGAGTGGACCAGGCGCAACTGCTGAGGAGGACGTTCGGCGTGGACGTCTTCACCTGTGCCTGGTGTGGAGGCAAGCGCCGGGTGTTGGCATACCTGAAGGCACCCAACGCCGTGCGCGCCATTCTGGAGCACCTGTCATTGCCCACGCGGCCTGCTGCCGCTGGCCGCAGCGCGGGGGCCACCCCAGCACACGTGGTGTTGAGCCTCGAGCCGTCACGCTGCCAAAGACGCCCACACCCCTGTGGCCGCCCCCTGGAGGGGCCCTCTGGGCCGGCGTGTGCCCCATGGGGCTGCACCGCGTCTCCTCTGGCCCGGCACACAGCCCTCATGACACCCGTCCGCAGCCCTCCTCGCCCCCTCGGCTCCAGCCCTCTCCCTCCACACGGCCCTGTCCACAGCACAGGAGGTGCCCGACCCAGAGGCTCCGCTGGACGTGACGACGACTACGGCGACGACGAAGTGAACGCAGTCAGGACATCAACCCGATGGGGAAGTGTAATTGTCGCCAAGGGGAAAAAGTAATTGACGCTGGGCAGAGAGGACCTCGTCGGAACGACTTGGAGCGCGAGAGGTGTCGGAACGAGTTCTTTGACACCCTCTCGACACCCTTTCCGCTCCGGTCTCCGATTCGAGTCCTCCGCCTTCCGTTCCTCTGTCACAAAACAGGAACGTGTGAAGCGCGAAAGGTTGGCAACCCGTCATTCCCTGCCTTCCCTGACGCTGAGCGTAATGAACCCACACGTCCAGAGGGCGCATGGATGCGCGCACAGGCAATCCCACAGGGAGAACGCACATGGAATGGCTCGAGTTCGCTCGTTGGTCTCCGGAGGTGGAGCAGCGCCTCGCGCATCAGGCGGCACGCCTGCGCGTCACGGTCCGGCCCCCCCTCGCTCCGAGTCACGAGAGCGCTAGCACCCGGGCCCGGCGGCTCGAGGCCCTGCTGCAGCAGACCCCCGCCTCCAACCCCTGGGGGCACCCTGCCGCGGAGTGCTGATTCCGGCGCGGGCAGCCATGGATGGAGCAAGGGGGCCCACCACTGCGGTTCAGCACGTTGGAGTGCCCCCACGCCCTTCGAGGTGTTCCCGACCATGGCCCCCAGGAAGAGTGAGGACAACGAGCGGCTCATCGACTGGAACCTGACCGCGATGCTGGCGGTGGAAGGCGCTCGCCGGCCGCTGCCGCCGGGCGCCCCGGCGCGGGTGGAGACGCGGCGAAGGGGAGGGGGGTGGTGAAGGCCGCCATCCACTGACGCGGCCGCTGTCCGGATGCACGAAGAGCTCGGTCTCCACCTCGGAGGCCGGGCCCCTTTCATGTCTTGCGCCGGACTCTGCGGGTGGGGCTGGGCGCTTCTGCTACGGGACATGGTCTAGGATGGCACGTCATGTCTATGAGCCAACACGAGTACGGCTGGAAGCTGCTGCGCGAAACGGTGAACACAATGGCTGTGATGGACGGGACGCTCGAAGGGCGACTGGTGATCGCCCTCCAAGAGTTGTCCCTCGTGGAGGAAGCGAATCTGCCCGTCGAGTCCTGGCGGGCCGTGCAAGCCATCGTGAAGGATGGGAAAGGAGACTTCGCGGCGACCGTTCACGCCATGGATGACGGCCAGCGGCAGGACCTCGCCCAGAAGATCTTCGACTGCTTCCTGGCGCTCGCGAAGACGATGAACAACTAGGCGGACCCCACTGACGCACGAAGGGCCCGGCTCCCACCTCGGAGACCGGGTCCTTCTCACGTCTGGCGCGGGTGGACTACAGCCCCTTCCGCAGGTCGCCGCTCGTGCCCTGGGAAGGTGTCAAAGAACTCGTTCCGACAACCTCACCCCCTACGAATCGTCTGACACCCTCGCCGGCTCAGCGACCGGATTCGTTAGGAGGCTTGCGCGGCCCGCCACACCTGCAACGTGTCGATGTACTGTTGGAAGCCCACGATCTTGCCGGCATCTACGCGCCAGATATGAGCAAACTGGGCGTCCATCTTTTTGCCGGTTGCCCTGTGGATGCCCTTCGAGCGGCCCAGCGCGACCACGATATTGCCCATGCCGAATAGTTCGGATGCGGTCGCCTCGTAATCCGCCCAATCTGCCACAAGCCGACCGAACACACCCTCTGCGACCGCGTTTGGGGAGCGGTATGGGTTACGATCAGAGTACACGAAGTTCTCTGCTTCATTCCATTCGATCTGGCCGGCCATCTCAGCCAATGCCCCGGCCCCGTCTCCACGGGTGAACGCCGCGTATAGACGCTCAATGCCCTTGACATTGTCGGACGGCGAATCGCTAACGATATCGTTCATGATTGTCCTCACGTCGTCGGGAGCGAGTCGAGCCTTCTCTCGATATTGCGCAAGCACGTCGGGATCGGTCGTTCGTTCACGCATGATGATGGCGTAGGCGGTCACGCAGCGACCTTCACCGCGTCAAACAGAGCCCGGGCTGTCGCGGGAGACGAACCAGGATTCTGGCCGGTGATGAGCAGACCGTCCTGGATCACGTACGAGCCCCAGTCGGGACCCCGCGAGTAGATGCCGCCTTTGGCCTTGAGTTCGTCCTCGACGAGGAATGGCACCACATGGGTCAAGCCGACGCCCTCCTCTTCCGAGTTGGCGAAGCCGGTAACATTCTTGCCCTCGACCAACGGGCGACCATCGGGCGTCTTCGTGTGGCGCAAGACGCCAGGAGCGTGGCAGACCAGCGCGACCGGCTTGCCGGCGGCCAGGAAGCTCTCAACGAGGTTGATGGATTTTTGATCCTCGGCGAGGTCCCAAAGCGGCCCATGGCCACCCGGATAGAAGACCGTATCGAATGAGGTGCTCGGGCCGGGTATGCGGGTGCTGAGCCCCCACGGCTCTTGCTCCCAATAACACGGGCGTGCTGCGGGTTTTGAACCACCGGAACAGCCGCCGTGCTGGCCCCAGCAACTAAGGGCGGCACCACGCTGCAGACCATGGACATGAACCAGCTCCTCTCGCAGTACGCGGTGAGCAAGAGCGAGGCCCAGGCCTCCAGCAGCGGGCAGTAAGTGGGACTGATCCGCTTTTGGCTCTCCCGCGGTTTGTGTGCACTCCGCACGCATTGAACTGACCGGACGAGAGCAGCTTGTCTGCCCGCCACCGGCGAAGCACGAAATGTGCGGGAGAGCCACGAAAGCGGAGCAGTCCCATCCGCATCCATGCGCCGCTGAATGGGATTGATCAACCAAGGCGGGCGACGCGGGACGCCAGCTAGACGACCTGCCCTGCCCGTAGCGCGGCGTCATAGCCACCAGTCGCGTAGAGCGGAAGCTCCCCAAGCTCGGCTGTCTTCGCCTGGTAGGCGAGCATCAACTTCTGACCATTCGCGGAGACGTTGAGCGTCAGGAATTCCTTGGCTTCGAGCTTGATGCCGTCTGGCAGCGGTAGCGAGCCACCGAAGTAGACCGCACGCTTGGTGGCGCCTACGGCCGCCTTGTCGCGCTTGCCCAGATGTTGGGCGAGCTCGATTGCCTTCGCTACGACGTCGGCCTTCGGCACCACCGCATCCACCGCACCGAACTCCAGTGCCTGCGCGGGCGTGAATGGCTTGCCTTCGAGGATCGCGACGAGCGAGCGATGTGACCCGACCAGCCGGGTCAGGCGCTGGCTGCCGCCGCCGCCCGGCATGATCCCCAGCAGCACTTCCGGCTGACCGATGAAGGCGTCCGTGTCGGCCATCACCCGCAGGTCGCAGGCCCATGCGAACTCCGCGCCGAGCCCCAGCGCCTGGCCCTCGAGTGCGGCGACGAACACCACGCCGATGCTGTTCATGCGAAGGAAGATCGCGTGCAGGCGATCGAGCCCAACGTAGCCCTCCGAGGGCGCTGGCGGCGGCGCACCCGTCTGCTGGCGCGCGACGTAGTCGGCGCCGCCTTCCTGCAGCCATTTCACGTCCGCATGGCTCATGAACCGCTGCGGATGCGTGCTGGCGAAGACCACCGCACGCACATCGGGATCCTTGTCCACGCGCTCCACGAGCGCTTCGAGTTGCAGCGCCACGTCGGCGCTGAAGAGCTGCAGCGGACCGCCGTCGATGCGCACCACCAGCGTGGAGCCGTGCGCTTTGATATCGAAGAGAGAGGGCGTGGCTTGTCGTTGTGTCATGTGCTGTCTTCCGTGCTTGGGTGTTCCGGCTGTGACGCGTCCCTCATTCGGTTCGATCGTCGGCGCCTCGAGGGACGGCCCGCGCCGACGGCGTTCCACTCGACCGTTCAGGGAATCCGCACCACCAGGCGCCCTCTGACCTCACCGCGCAGCAGGTGCGCGACGGTGTCGGGGACGTCGGCGAGTTTGATTTCCCGCGTGGCGGCGGCCAGCTTGGGCAGCGCGAGATCCGTCGCGAGGCGTGCCCATGCCGCCAGCCGCAGCTCGCGGGGCGCTCTCACGGTATCGATACCGGCCAGGGTGATGCCGCGGAGGATGAAGGGCGCCATCGACGTCGGCAGGTCCAGGCCCTGCGCGAGTCCGCAGGCGGCCACGACGCCGCGATAGCGCGTCTGCGCCAGAACGTTGGCGAGCGTGTGGCTGCCGACGGCGTCCACCGCGCCGGCCCAGCGCTCCGGACCCAGAGGCGGGCCGGGCCGCGCGAGGTCATTGCGGTCGATGACGTCCGCCGCGCCCAGCGCGCGAAGGTGCTCCGCCTCCGACACGCGGCCGGTGGAGGCGACGACCCGGTAGCCGAGCTTCGACAGCAGTGCGATCGCGATGGAGCCGACGCCGCCGTTCGCACCGGTGACGAGGACATCGCCGGCATCGGGTGTCAGGCCGGACTGCTCGAGCGCGAGCACGCACAGCATTGCGCTGTAGCCGGCCGTCCCGATCGCCATGGCATCGCGCGTGCTGAAGGCGTCGGGCACCGGGACGAGCCAGTTGGCCGGCACGCGCGCCTTCTCGGCGTAGCCGCCGTGGTGCGTCTGGCTCAGGTCCCAGCCGTTGACGAGCACCCGGTCGCCCGGCGCGAACCGGGTGTCATCCGACGACTCGACGGTGCCCGCGAGGTCAATGCCACCTACCAGCGGCAGCCTTTTGATGATCTCGCCGCGCCCTGAAAGCGCGAGCGCGTCCTTGTAGTTCACCGTCGACCATTCGACCCGGACGGTGACGTCGCCTTCGCCGAGCTCGGCGGGATCGAGGTGGGTGAGGGTCGTCGACAGCCCGGCCTCTGTCTTCTTTGTCAGCAGTGCGCGAATGGGGCCTCTCATGGATGCCCACAATGCGGCGGGTACTGACAAAACCACAAGAAGGCACAATAATGATGGATACTACCAAGGGTGTACGTATGCGGTCCAAGTGCCATGACCCCAAGAGCGGTTGCCCTGTGGAAGCCACGCTACTATCAAGGATGTACGTATGCGGTCCAAGCGCCATGACCCCAAGAGCGGTTGCCCTGTGGAAGCCACGGTCTCGGTGATCGGCGGGCTGTGGAAGCCGCTGATCCTGTTCCACCTGATGGGCGGCACGCTGCGCTTCATGGAAATCACGCGGCGCATCCCGAAGGCCACACAACGCATGCTCACGTTGCAACTGCGCGAGCTGGAGGACGACGGCGTCGTCGTGCGCCGCGTCTATCCGCAGGTGCCGCCGAAGGTCGAGTACGAACTCACGCCGTTCGGTCGCTCATTGGCGCCGGTACTGCTCACGCTGCGCGAATGGGGCATGACCTACCTGCGCAGTCAGGGGGTCGAACCCGATGCATTGCCGACGTGTGCGGCGAGCGAGCTGTTGGCATCCAGAGCCAAAGCACGAGCCGCGGCTGACTAGGGAGACGGCTCCGGTCTGTCCACCGCGCACGCCCTGCCGCCATGCCCTGCGTGCGCTTGGATCCGGCAGGCATGCCCAGGGTTGTCCGGAATGAGTTCGCCTGCGGACGAAGCCTGGCGCACGCGGGCCAGACCATGCGCGGTCCTGTCCATACACCTTCAGTTCCGACATCTCTCCTCCTACGAGTCGTCTGTCACCCTGTTTGGCCCGGGGGATGACTGGCTGTCGGCGCCGGGGTGTGGAAGCATCGGCTCCCATCATGGCCCACTCCACCGGTCTCCTCTTCCGCGCAGCGGTTGCCATCCTCCTGATGGTCCTCTTCTTCAGCCTCGCACTCACCGCCTCCGCGGGTCTCGTCTACGGCGCGTACGAGCTGGGAGCCTTCACCCTCGAGCACGCGCGCGGCCGTGGCCTCGTCTTGCTCCTGCTCGTCGCGGGCGCCATGGGCTTTGGGGGTCTGGTCATCCTCTGGTCCATCGTCCCGCGGATCGACCGCTTCACCCCGCCGGGGCCGGAGCTGACGGCGAAGGAGCAGCCGGTGCTCTTCCAGGAGATTCACCGCATCGCGGAGATGACGGGCCAGCAGCCCCCCACCCACGTGTACCTCGTCCCGGACGTGAACGCGTTCGTCACGGAGCGGGGTGGCTGGATGGGCCTGGGCAGCCAGCGGGTGATGGGGCTCGGTCTGGGGCTCGTGAACATCCTCGGCGTGAGCGAGTTGCGCGCGGTCATCGCGCACGAGTTCGGCCACTTCCATGGGGGAGACACCAAGCTGGGGCCGTGGATCTACAAGACGCGCGGGGCCATCATCCGCACCGTCCAGAACCTTTACGCGGCCGGCGAGGCCTCGGCCGAGGTGGGCACCGTCGCCTTCGTCCTCAAGGCGGTGGGCAAGCCGTTCGAGTGGTTCGCGAAGGGCTACCTGCGCATCACCCAGGCCATCAGCCGCGCGCAGGAGTACAGCGCGGACGGGGTCGCGGTCCGGACCCAGGGGGCGGCGGCGCTGGTGGAGGGGCTGAAGAAGACGCACCGCGGAGGGCTCGCGTTCTCGGCGTTCGTCGACAGCGAGCTGGGGCCGCTGCTCGAGAACAAGCGCCACGCGCCACTGGGCGAGGGCTTCCGCCGCTTCCTTGGCGCTCCGAGCGTCGCCGAGCGGCTGGGGCAGTTGGAGAAGGAGGAGCTCAGCGAGGGCAAGCAGGACCCGTACGACACGCACCCGCCGCTGCGCGAGCGCATCCGCCACGCCGAGTCGCTCGATGCGCCGTGGGTGGCCCAGGACATGCGTCCCGCGGTGGAGCTGCTCGCGGACGTGCCGCAGTTGGAGGCGAAGCTCTACTCGGAGTGGACGCAAGGGGCGACGCTCACCCCCATCGATTGGGCGGAGAGCGCGAGCGTGTTCGTTCCCGACTGGCGGGCGGCGTTGCTGGACGCCCAGCGAGGACTCGCACACGGCACCACGCCCCTCACGCTGCCCACCGAGACCCCGGCCCTGCGCGAGCTGGCCGCCAAGGTGACCGGACAGGACACGGACCACGTTCCCGAGGACACCCTCCAGCAGTGGGCAACCGGCCTCTACCTGCGCGTGCTGAGCGCCGTGCTGGTGGACCACGGCTTCACGCCCTCGAACAACCCGGGAGAGGCCATCGCCTTCACCCGGGGCGAACTCCGGATCGAGCCCTCCTCGCTGGTGCGCAGCTACCTCCGCGGGGAGCTCGGTCGTGAGGCCTGGAGCGCGAGCTGGCAGGAGGCCGGGCTCGCCGACGCGCCCCTCACCCCCGCGGACGTCCAGCAGCGCCGCGCCGGCTAGTTCAGGAAGGCATCGAGCGCCCGAGAAGGGTGTCAGACGTCTCGTAGGCCGAGAAAGGCGTTCTGTCCCGGGCTCGTCACCCTCGAAGGAATCCACCAAGGCCGCGCAGGAACACGACGTGTGGATCTTTCAGAAGCACGGTCATCAGGTTTTGAATGGCGGGAACGGGCAGCTCGAGTGTCTTGGCGATCTCATTCAACACCTCCATGGCTTTCACTCGTTCCTCTTGCGTGCCTTGGGTCGCTCGCGTCCAGAGTTCCGTGGCTTCGATGGCGCCTCGGATTCCAAAGGGACGTAAACTCTCGCATTTCTCGCCGAGATAGCAATGAAGCAGCGCCTGGCTGATCAGATCCAGGAGCTGGAAGATTTTGACATTGCTCGTGAGCAGCAAGGTGATGGGGTCGGCATAGGCCAGATGCTCGGTGCTCGTGATCTCCTCCTCTTTGAAGCTGTGGATGAGTTCGCGTGTCATCCCCTGGAGGTGGTGGAGCGTAGAGGCTTCTTCCTGGGGCCTGGAACCCGTGAGTCTCAAAAGGCCGCGGACCTGCTCGGACACCAGGTCGCTCAACTCCCGCCAGGGAGTCGCGCCCACGCCAAAGGCCACGATGAGCGCCACCTCCTCCTTGAATGCAGCCGACAGCAGCGTGGCGGTAAGCGGTGCGGCGAGCAGGGAGTGCCACATGCGATGGAGCGCGTCGGGAGAGAACTCGAAGCGTCTGTGCCTGCGAATCAACTCCCAGATGCCCGACAAGAACGCACCCGCGAATCCCGCGAGGAATGCTGGCGACAACTTGTTGAAAAGCGGGACGAGTTCCACGGGGAGAGGGGAATGTCCGGCCTTCACGAACCCGGCGAGCACACCGAAGAAGGTGACCGTACTCGCGAGAAACAGCGGGAGGACGTAGGCCCGCCATGCGTATTTGATGTCGAACATCGTGGACGCATGCTGTCTGCAGAACATACTGCTCTTACCCCGTGTCTCCTGCGTACTCAGGACAGTGTTGACACGATTTACTTTCTCGATGAAGTCGAGAACCTCCTGACGATTGAGTCCGACGGCGCGGCAATAAGAGAGGTACAGAAGCGGATACAGACTCGCGGCAAGTGTCGCCAACGCCCACGCGAGAAGATGCTCCATCCCAGTCCGCCTCCTGGTATTCGTGGACCTTCCGCCAGGGCTGGAACCAAGCCCCCGAACTCATGAATCCCTAGTGGGAGGAGTGCGCTCGCGGCGGCTGTGACGGAGTGAAGGGTTCGCACCCGCTGGACAGCCAGGGGGCCGAGAGGGTGTCAAAGAACTCGAGTGCGCCAGGTAAAGCCTGGGTGA